>JALZAG010000234.1 GCA_030948445.1 Candidatus Dormiibacterota bacterium | reverse complement strand
GCGTGTGCTCTCGCTGCAGCGCGCGCTCACCGCTCAGCTGGCTGCACACGGCAATGCCCTGACCCGCGCCAACCTGGTCAGCGCGATGGAGACGGGAGCCACGGTGGATCTCACCGGCACGACTGTCTTGCCGGAACTGCTCAAGGCGGTGTCCGGCAGCGCCCACTCCGCCGGAGTGCAGGCGATGCTCACCACGCTGCAGACCTGGCTGAACGGGGGTGCCATGCGGCTCAAGGCGCTCCCAACCGACACTCAGTACGCCGGTGCTGCTGGGGTGGCGATCATGGACGAGCTCTACCCGGCGGTCGTCGAAGCCTTCTTTGACCACCTCTTCAAGGCTGGGGGGGTGGCCACTCAATTGGGGCTGCCGTCGGCGTACAACGTGGTCCCTGAAAAGTTCAGCCAGAACCCCAACCAGACCGCCGGTGGTGGGTCGTCGTACTACAGCGGACTGCAGAGCCAGGTGGTGAAGGCACTGAGCCAGCTCAACGTTGAGCCGGTGACCCAGCCATTCACGTCGACCACGCTCGCTCAGCTGTGCGGTGGCGGCGGGCTCAGCGCGTGCACAGCCCTCCTCAACAAGGCTCTCGACGACACCTACGCCGCCATGTCGGCAAGCAACGGCGGCTCGACAACGCCGTCGACGTGGACGGTCAACGCCGAGACCCAGTCCGGAGGCGCGCCGATGCCACAGCTCGACGCCATCTCGTTCTCCGCGGTGGGCATCGCCACCCAACCCAACATCGACTGGCAGAACCGTCCGACGTTCCAGCAGGTGGTGGAATTCGCCGGGGCCCCAGTGGCCGCCGTGGCGGAGACGCCTTCTCCGCTCCTGCTGCTGCCGGTGGCGGGCGTCGCCGCGCTGGGGCTGCGCCGACGGCGCACCGGCAGGCAACCCACCGAAGTGCACCTCGCGGCCTAGACTGCGATTCCCCGCTGTTGGCGGAGGCCATGCCGGCGAGGAGAGCGATGCGACTGCTGGTGACCGCGCCGCGGAGTGAGCTGGGCAGGGCGGTTGCGCAGCTCCGCGGCGGTGAGGACGACCGCGGCGCACCGGTCATCATCAACCTCGCGCTCCAGGTGCCCAACACTCTGCTTCACGACGGCCACGCATGGTGGGACGACCCTGGACCGCACATCCTCGCATCCACCCGGCGCGTGCTCTCGGCGGCACGACGCGACCGGGCCGCCTTCCTGGTCCATGCCAGCTACGCATTCCTCGAGTCCGCTGAGGCGGGCAACAAGGTGGGCGCGCGCCTGCAACCGATCGTCGACGCCGCACGCGAGGCCGAGGAGATGGTTCTGGAGAGCGACATCCGAGCCTGCGTGGTGCGGCTCGGCTACCTGTACGGTCCGCAGTGGCGCGACCTCAAAGGCTACCGGCGCGCATTCCGACTGGGGCGGCCGTACTGGGCGGGCCCGCGCCGCAACCTGCAGCATCACCTCTACTCCGACGACGCGGCGCGTGCGCTGCTCACCGCCGCACAACGGCGCCCCGACGGACGCCTGACCTACGCCAGTGACGGCACTCCGGCGTCGTTCGCCGACTTCATGGACCACTTCGCGCGGCTGGTCGGTCGGTCGCGCCCACTGCACCTGCCCGCCGCCTCGCGCCCGTTCGTGCAACTGGTGGTGCGCGAACCGCACATGCAGATGGTGGAGTTGGCCGCCAACGGCCCGGCAGCGCCGCGGCTCTCGGGGTGGCGGCCGCGCATCACCAACTATCGCGACGGCCTTGGTGAGGTCGTGCAGGCGTGGACGGCGGAGCGCTGACGCCGGTCCCGCGTTTCCTGCCCTTCGTGGTGTTCGCGGCCGGGGCTGGGTCGCTCGCCACGGAGATCTGCGCGTCGCGACTGCTCGCGCCGTACTTCGGCAACACCACAGTGGTGTGGGCCAACGTCATCGGGCTGATCCTCGTGTACCTCTCGGTGGGGTACTGGCTGGGTGGCCGCGTCGCCGACCGCCATCCGCACCCGCCCGTCCTTGGCGGCCTCTTGCTTGTGGCCAGCGCAGCCATCTGCGTCCTTCCCTTCGTCGCGCAGCCGTTCCTCCAGCTTGCACTGAAGGGGTTCAGCGCGCTGAGCATCGGCGTGGTCGCGGGGTCGTTCTTCGCGACGCTCCTGCTCTTCAGCGTCCCGGTGTCGCTGCTCGGGATGG
>JALZAG010000221.1 GCA_030948445.1 Candidatus Dormiibacterota bacterium | reverse complement strand
ACAAGCCGGGCCGCTTCTCCTTCAACGTCGTGGGTGGCCGCTGCGAGGCGTGCGCAGGCGACGGGATGATCAAGATCGAGATGCACTTCCTCCCCGACATCTACGTGCCGTGCGAGGTCTGCAAGGGACGGCGCTACAACCGCGAGGCCCTGCAGGTGCTCTTCCGCGAGAAGAGCATCGCTGATGTGCTGGCGATGACCGTCGACGAGGCCGTGGCGCTGTTCGAGAACCAACCGCGGATCGTGCGCAAGTTACAGACCCTCCAGGATGTCGGCCTCGGCTACATCCGCCTCGGCCAACCCGCGACCCAGCTGAGCGGGGGAGAGGCGCAGCGGGTCAAGCTGAGCACCGAGCTGAGCCGTCGCGGCACAGGCAGCACGGTCTACATCCTCGATGAGCCCACCACCGGGCTCCACTTCGCCGACGTGGAGAAGTTGCTGACCGTGCTCCACCGGCTCGTCGACGCCGGTAACACCGTCATCGTCATCGAGCACAACCTCGACGTCATCAAGACAGCCGACCACGTCATCGACCTTGGACCTGCCGGCGGTGAGGCAGGTGGTGAGGTGATCGCGGTCGGCACACCGGAGCACATCGCGCTCGCTCCAGCCAGCGCGACCGGCGAGTACCTGCGACCCCTGCTACGGCCTCGCGAACCGGTGATGCCGGTTGCCGGGGCCGCGACCCGTACCCGTGCGGCGGGCAACGGGCGACGGAAGGCGGCCGCCGCTGTGGTCTGATCGCGCGGGCCTCCTTCCCCGACGGGGATCTCATGCGGTACCGTGCGCCGAATGGTGCAGCTCGACAACGGGGGAGAGGAGCGGCGCGTGCGCCTGCGCCGGCTCGACGACTGCCTGACCATCCTCGAACAGGCTCACGAGCTCGACCACACCGTGGTGACGGCGGGAATGGCCGAGGCGCTCAGTGAGCGCGTTCCAACCATCCGCGAGGGGATGGTTATCGCCGACGCCATCGAGGAGGTGCTCCGGCAGCAGGAGCCCTACATGATCCAGGTGCGTCCAGAGGTCACCCGGCGCGTGCGCAGACGTCGCGACCCGTTCGACGTGAGGCTCCTTCTGCAGCGTCGCTGACCTCCCGGTCGGCCCCGGAGCATTGCGTGTGTTCGGTGGCGCACCGAGGCGCGGCGGCTGGTGTGGCGGCTGCGGCTACACTCCCGCCACGTGAGCGCATTCGGCTTCGATCCCGAGGAGATACTCCGCCGCCGGCGCGGTCCTCGCGTCGTGCGCACCGGCGGAGGTCCACCGACCCGCCGTCGCGGCCGGCGAATTCTCGGGATCGTTGTAGCAGCGATCATCATCGTGGTGGCCCTGGGACGCTGGCTGTTGGGTTTGCGCGCCAGCTACCTGTACTACGCCAGCCTCAACCACACCAACGTCTTCTGGACCCCATTCCTCGCGCAGGTCATCCTCTTCCTGATCGGCGCAGTCATCACCGGCGGCGGGGTGGCGCTGAGCATCTACGGCTGGGTCCGCGCCGCACGGAACCTGGACAGGCACGGCGGACGGATCGCGTTCTGGGCGGGCATCGCCGTCGCGGTGATCGCGGGGATCGCCGGTGGCGCGTTCCTCTCAGGGCACTGGCAGGACGTCCTGCTCTGGCTCCACGGCCAGTCGTTCGCCGCGCAGGACCCGGTCTTCCATCAGGACTACTCCTTCTTCATCTTCACCCTGCCGGTCCTCGACGCCATCCAGGCACTTCTCTGGGGTGTCGTCCTGGTGGGGTTGATCGGCGCGGTGGGCCTGGCGGCGGCCTCGTTCTCACTCGCCAACGCTCCGACAGAGGTGACCCTGCCGGTCAAGCCGCCCGAGGGCCGGAGATTCGAGGACGGGTTTCGCGCTGCCGTCACCCACGCCGGTATCTGCCTCGCCGGCGTTTTCGTGCTGGCGGCTCTGGGCGCGCATTTCGGTGTGTACCACCTGGCGACCGCGCAACACGACAACTTCGTGGGCCTCGACGCAACCCAGCGCAATGTCACCCGCCCAGTCCTGGGAGCGCTGCAATGGGTGGCGCTTGCGCTCGCCGTGCTCACCGCGGCGCTCGTCCTGGTGCGGCGAAACCGCAGCACGGGCGCAAACGGTTCGATCTTCGCTGGAACGCTGGTGGGCTGGTTGATCCTCTCGGGCATCGCCCAGGGGATTCCCGGGCTCATCTACCAGGGCGCGTCGGTCAACCCCAACGCTCAGGTCGCTCAGACGCCGTCAATCAACGACTACCTGGCGACCAGCCGGTATGCCTGGGGGCTGAACCCCTCCGATGTCGACGTGCGCAACTTCGGAACGGTCTCCGCTCCCACCCTCAATGACCTCGCGGCGGATCCAGGCACCCTGCGCAACGTGCGCATCCAGGACACCTCACAGCTGCCAGACACCTTCGCCCAGATCGATCGAAGCCGCAGCTACCAGACCTACCCGACGATCACCGTCGATCGCTACCCGAGCGCACCGTCCGTCGGGGCAGGGGATACCGAGGTGATGCTCGGCCCTCGCGAGATCGCTGAGAACGACGTCCCCAACGCATCGTTCGTCAACACTGCCCTCAACTACACCCACGGCTATGGGATCACGGCGGTGTCGGTCAACGCCGTTGCCTCTGAAGGCAAGCCACAGGTGCTGGTTGGACAGCAGCCCCTGAAGCAGGTCGCCGCCGACGCCCCACCGGGCCTCAGCTTCAACGGCAGCGGCGGTGACCCACGCATCTACTGCGGGTTGTCGACCACGCAACCGGTGGTGACCGGCACCCAGCAGAGTGAGTTCGACTACCCCTCCGGCGGTGGCGATGCCACCTTCCACGCGGGCAACGAGATGAAGGGCATCGCCGTTGGCAACGTCCTCGACAAGCTGGCCGTCTCAGTGGACTCGTTCGGCTCTCTCGATCTTTTCCTCAACAACTCGCTGACCGACAGCAGCCGCGTGCTGGCCCACCGCAGCATCCAGGAACGCATCACCAGCATCGCGCCGTTCCTCCACGTCGACGGCGACCCCTACGTGGTGGCCGACTCGCGCACAGGTCATCTCGACTACATCGCCGACGCCTACATCCAGACGGACCGTTTCCCGGAGTCGGCAGTACAGAACGGCGTGTCATACATGCGCAACGCCGTCAAGGCCGTCGTCGACGCCCGTACCTGCGACGTGAAGCTCTACGCGGTGGATCTCAACGAACCGATCACGGCAGCGTGGAACGGCATCTACCCGGGGCTGCTGCAGCCGCTCGACAGCATGTCGGCCGCGCTGCGCAGCCATCTGCGCTACCCCGAGGACCTCTTCACCGCACAGGCCCAGGTCTACGCCAACGTGCACGTCAGCAGTGCCTCAGTTTTCTTCAACGGGAGCGATCGCTATCGGATCGCGCAGCAGCAGATCGGTGGGCAGCAGCAGGACACCCAGCCGTACTACGTGGAGATGACGCTGCCCCGCGACAGTCAGCCAAGCTTCAACCTGTTCCAGGCGTTCTCTCCGGCGAGCTCAAGCGGCGGCGGTGCCAACAACATGACGGCGTGGCTGGCGGCGCAGTCCGACTACACGACGACGAACCATCCCAAGCTGGTGGCTGTGCCGCTCAACAACTCGTCCAACGTCCTCGGACCGCTTCAGTTCGACAACAACATCAACACCGACCCGGTCATCAGCCCCGAGATCAGCCTGCTGAGTCAGCATGGGTCGTCCGTCATTCTCGGCAATGTCATCGTGCTGCCCTTCAACAACGACTCGTTCCTCTACCTGCGTCCGCTCTATGTCCTGGCCTCGGGAAGCGCCGGCGGCACCGCGTTCCCGCAGCTGCACGAGGTGATCGTCGGTACCCAGAACAGCGTTGCCCAGGGGCCGTCCTTTGCGCAGGCTCTGCAAGCACTGTTCAACACCACACAACCGATCCCCGGGCTGGCGGCCCCCACCACAACTCCGACCACTCCGACGACGCCTCCGACCACGACCACGCCTCCGTCATCGGCGAACTTCACCAGCCAGGAGCTGGCGCTTCTCAACGACCTCCTGACCCATCAGCAGAACGCGCAGGCGGCACTGCAGAAAGGCGACTTCACAACCTTTGGGAAGGAGGAGGACGCCGTCAAGGCGGACACGGCCCAGCTCACCGCGCTCCTTCAGCAGAGCCAGAAGGCTACCCCGTCGGCGTCGCCAAGCCCCAGCCCGACCCCGTAGCCGGGACGCCATCCGGCGCTGCCCGGACCGCGATCGGGTTGTATAGGCTCTCAAGGCGTGGAACTGATTGCTCCTGGCATCCGCCAGATCGACACCCTGCTCGGCGGCATGGATCGGATGACCGCCGGGTTCCTGGTCGACGGCCTCCAGCCGGCGCTGGTGGAGACGGGCTCGCAGAGCAGTGTGGCCTCTGTGCGCGACGCTCTCACGAAGGCCGGGCTGGGCCCGGACGACCTCCGGTGGATCGTGGTCACGCACATCCATCTCGACCATGCCGGCGGAGTCGGTGACATGGCAGCCGCCTTCCCCAACGCCACCGTGGTCGTGCACGAGCGCGGCGCGCGCCATCTCCTCGATCCCACCAGGCTGATCGACAGCGCCTCGCGTGTGTATGGGCCCCTGCTGGATGGCCTGTACGGACGGATGCTGCCAGTGCCCGAGGATCGCCTGGTGGCAGCGGCTGACGGACATCGCGTCGACCTCGGCGACGGCCACTTTCTGACCATGGTCGACTCGCCCGGCCACGCCAAACACCACCACGCTGTCCTCGACGAGCACACCGGGACCCTCCTTGTCGGCGACGCGGTGGGTGTCAAGCTCCCGGACTTCGGGGTGCTGCGCCCGGCCACACCACCACCGGATTTCGATCTCGAGCAGGCGACAGCCAGCCTGCGGCGCTTTGCCGAGTTGCGCCCGGAGCTTGTCGTGCTGACCCACTACGGCCCGGTTGACGAGCCGCTGGCAACACTCGCCGAGGCCGAGCAGATGTTGCACCAGTGGGTGGACGTGGCGGAGCGCACCATGCGCGAGAGCGAGGAGGCGGGCATCGCGGACGTGGCCGCCGCACTGGCCGATACCTTCGCGGCTGCGCCGGCGGACCTGCCCGAGGACGTACGCGAGAAGTTCGAGGTGCTCAACGGGGTGCACAGCAACGCCGCCGGCATCGTTCGGTACCTGTCGACGCGCCAGCCCACCGCGGCAGAGTGAAGGCCGGTACCGGCCGCGCGTCGGGGACCCGGTTGCTGGCCGCTGTGGTGTTGAGTGCGTGCGTCGGTGTCATCGGCGGAGGGCTCGGCGCTTGGGGGGTGTACAGCCACTTCGGCCCGGTCGAGCGAGTGGTCACCGAGACCAAGACGGGCGGGGGAACGGTTTCGGTCGGCGACATCGCCACGGCCGTGCTGCCATCGGTGGTCACCATCAGCACGCAGCCAGTGACCGCGAGCGGATTGGCGACCGGGTCGGACACCGGGCTCACCCAGGGCTTTGCGGTGAGCAGCGACGGTCTCATCGTCACCTCGGCGCACGCCGTGCGCGGTGCCACCCGGCTGCGCGTTGCCGGGACGGACGGTAAGGGCTACGACGCGACCATCGCCGCCAATGACGCCTCCGACGGCATCGTGGTCCTGCGGGCGGCGGGTGCGTCGGGCATGACGCCGCTGCATTTCGCCGCCCAGGATCCCCGCATCGGCGACCTCGCTGTGGCGGTGTTCCGCCCCGCTCTCGCCGCGCTGACCACCCGCAGCGGAATCGTCTCGGCTATTGGCCTCAACGCCAGCGACGGCAATGCGGAGCTCGGCGACCTCCTCTCCGTCGATGCCACAGCAGCGCCGCAGGCGGACGGCGCCCCGTTGGTCGATGGCACCGGAGCCGTGACCGGCGTGGTCACGAGCGTCTCGTCGGCAACTGGGGTGATGGCTGCATCGGGTCGAGATGCAGCGACGCTGGTCAGCAGCGTCCAGCGCGGCTCAACGAGGCCCACCGGCTCGTTCGGAGTCACCAGCGTGTTGGTCGACGCGTCGGTGTCAGCAGCGGCATCATTGCCCCAGGGAGCGCTGATCCAGTCGGTCAGCTCCACGGGGGCCGCTGCCAGCCTTCTGCAGCCCGGTGACGTGGTGACAGCGGTGAACGGGACCTCGGTGGTGTCGGTAGGCGGATTCCAGCCCGGCGATTTCGGCCTCCTCGTCGGCGACAAGGCCACCCTCCAGGTGACCGGTCCGGGGGGGATCTCCCGCACGCTCACCGTGACCGTCGCTCCGAGCTGAGAGGCCCCGGGACGGCAGCAGTCGCGCCACGGCTACCATGCCGCGAGATGGACATCACCTACCTCGGCGGTTCCTGTGTCCGGCTTCGGGGCCGCGACACCCAGGTCATCGTGGATCCACCTGATGGCCAGCTTCCCGGCCTCGGCAAGTCGGGGCCCGACCTGATCGTGCGCACGGAGGGGCGTACCGACTCCGACAAGCTGCGTCCCCACGGAGACGCCAGCCAGGAGATCGCCGGGGCTGGCGAGTTCGAGGTACGCGGCGTCACCGTGCGCGGCGTCGACACCGGCAATGGCCGCACCGTCATGCGAGTGGAGATCGACGACGTGCGGGTGCTGAGCGTCGGACGGCTTGATCGCCAGCTCACCGAGGAGGAGATCGACGCTCTGGGGCATATCGACGTACTGGTGACGCCCGTGGGTGGCGGCGATGCGCTGGCCGCGTCGGCGGCCACGAAGCTCGTCAACGCCATCTCCCCGGCGATCGTGGTCCCGGTGCGGTACCGCTCGCCCAACTCCCCGGGCAGCGGCGACTATGAGCCCGTCGACACCTTCGCCAAGGAGATGGGCCTCGCCGAGGACGCCTACGCGGCGCTCCCCAAGCTGAACCTCAACGGTGCCATGACCGGCTCCGACGACTCACGCGTCGTCGTCCTCGAGGCTCGAGCGTAAAGAACACTCAGCGCACGCGACTTCATGTCGCCGGAGCTGAGACCGGCGCATGGGGGGTGCCCGAGGGGGAACGCAGTTCACCCTTCGCCCTCGAACGTCAGTTCCCCCCTTCGCCTTGCTGCTGGTAGACTGGCGAAAACCTCTAGGGAGGCTCCCCATGCCCAAGTTCGTGTTTGTCACCGGGGGAGTGGTCTCCTCTCTAGGGAAGGGAATCACGGCTGCGTCGATCGGCACGATCCTCAAAGCTCGCGGCCTGCACGTGGGCATGCAGAAGCTGGACCCCTATCTCAACGTCGATCCCGGCACCATGTCGCCGTACCAGCACGGTGAGGTGTTCGTCACCGATGACGGCGCCGAGACAGACCTCGATCTCGGCCACTACGAGCGCTTCGTCGACGTCGCCCTGAGCAAGGCGAGCAACGTCACCACCGGCAAGATCTACTCGAGCGTGATCGCCAAGGAGCGCCGCGGCGATTACCTGGGCGGCACCGTCCAGGTGATTCCGCACATCACCAACGAGATCAAGCAACGCATCCTGCGCGTCGCCGAGAACGAGCTGCCCGAACCCGACGTGGTCATCGTGGAGGTGGGTGGCACCGTCGGTGACATCGAGTCACTGCCTTTCCTTGAGGCGATCCGCCAGCTCAAGAACGATGTCGGGCGCACCAATGTCTGCTACGTGCACCTGACCCTGGTTCCCTACGTCGGGGCCAGCGAGGAGTTCAAGAGCAAGCCCACCCAGCACAGCGTCAACACGCTGCGCAGCATCGGCATCCAGCCGGACGTCATCGTGGCCCGCAGCGAGCAGCCCATCGGCGAGAACCTCAAGGACAAGATCGCGCTGTTCGGCGATGTCGAGCGCCGGGCGGTCATCAACGTGCCGGATGCGCGCTCAATCTACGAGGTGCCGCTGCTGCTCGAGGACACTGGCCTGGGCGACTACATCGTCGACATGCTCAGCCTGGGATCGGGTCCCCCTGACCTCGGCAACTGGCGCGACATGGTGGCGCGGATCGCCGCCACCAAGCCGGCGATCCGCATCGCGGTGGTGGGCAAGTACGTGGAGATGCCCGACGCCTACATCAGCGTCACCGAGGCGCTTCGTCACGCTGCCGTGCACTGTGGCCTCGAGCTGACCATCCAGTGGGTCAACTCCGAGCAGCTGGACGAGGATGCCACCGAGCTCGAGGGCGTCGATGGCATCGTCGTGCCCGGGGGCTTCGGACACCGCGGCATCGAGGGGAAGATCCTTGCCTCTCGATACGCGCGTCGTCAGCGCGTTCCTTACCTTGGGCTGTGCCTGGGGATGCAGTGCGCGGTCGTCGACATCGCGCGCGAAGTTCTGGACGCTCCTGACGCCAACTCGACAGAGTTCAACGCCTTCTCCTCGGTGCCGGTAATCGACCTGCTTCCTGAGCAGCGCGACATTGAGAACAAGGGCGGCACCATGCGGCTCGGCGTGTACCCCTGCAAGCTGGTGACCGGCAGCAAGGCGGCGACCGCCTACGGTGAGGCTCTCATCTACGAGCGTCACCGCCACCGCTTCGAGTTCAACAACCACTACCGCGACCGGCTTGCTGAGGCGGGGGTCCTCTTCAGTGGCACGTCGCCGAATGGCCGGCTGGTGGAGATCATCGAGCTCCGCGATCACCCCTTCTTCGTGGGGTCGCAGTTCCATCCGGAGTTCCGCTCTCGCCCCAGCCGTCCGCACCCGCTCTTCCGCGAATTCATGCACGCCGCCGGTGTGCAGGCCGGAGCCATCGGGGATGGAGCCGAGGTCAAGGTTCAGGTACGCGGGATCGCCCAGCCGAGCTGAGGGCCGGCGGGGCACCTCTGTCGGTTCGGGGCGGTGCGTCGCTCTCGCCGCTGCTGTCCGACGGTAGCTGGCGAGTTGATAATCGTCGGCCATGGCTGACACCGTCGTCCCCGACCTCGCTGCTGCCACTCCTGCTCGCGTAGGGCGCGATCGCCACCGTGGCCTCGAACTGCTGCGCGCCACCGAGGCGGCCGCGCTGTCGGTGGGACGCTGGCTCGGGCGGGGCGACAAGTCCGGCACACGCGACGCCGGCCAGCAGGTGATGGAGGAGGCCCTGGTCGGGATGCCGTTCGACGGCCGGGTGGTGATCGGCCCGCAGCGGGGCAGCAGCAGCCTGTACGCGGGCCGGCGCATCGGCGTGGGTCGCGACCGCATCGACCTCGCGATCATCCCGGTTGACGGCGTCAGCCTGGTGTCGCGCGGCCTCAGCCAGGC
>JALZAG010000223.1 GCA_030948445.1 Candidatus Dormiibacterota bacterium | reverse complement strand
CGCAGCGCCTGGAGGACGATGAGCACCGCACTGCTGGCCGCCCAGAAACCGATGGTTGCGCTGATGTAGCGGGGCATGCGCGTCTCTTTCTGGGTGTACCAGGCGACCACGCGCTGCCCGGTCATGGCCACGATTGCCGCGGCGTCGACCACCAGGACGAGCACGCCGATCAGTGCACTCGCCTGCACGCCCTGGCCGGGGAGCACCGCGGCGAGGAGGAGCGAGATCGCCCCGACCGCGATCGCCGTCGCCATGGTGACGATCTGCGCAGTGCGCACCCAGCGCTGACGCCGCGTCAGCAGCGTGGCCAGGATGATCAGCAGCCCGGCGAACGATGCCGAGGACACCGCCGCGAGGATCTGCTCGCCGATGCCGACGTTGACGGTGCGACTGCCGACGGTGGCCTGACCGCCGAAGGCAGCCAGCGCGCCGAGGAGCGCCAGCAGCGCGAGCAGCATGTCCCAGCTGTAGATGGCGAGGATGGTCCCGGGCCTGCGCTCCTCCTCGGTCGCGGGCGGCGCGGGGCTCTGCACGCGCCGATCATAGGCAGGGGCGAGGCAGCGACCGGCGGGGGGTCGCGGCTACGCTGTCGCGCGATGAGCGCAACCATCGCCGTTCTCGAGGGCGACCAAACGGGGCAGGAGCTCCTCGACCAGGCGCTCCGAGTGATCGCGCCCGACGTCATCGGCATCGAGCTCGAGCTCCGCCGCTACGACCTCTCGCTGGAGAACCGCCGGTCCACCGACAACGCGGTCGTTCTCGAGGCCGCCGACGCCATGATCGAGTGCGGCTTCGGCATCAAGGCCGCGACGATCACCCCTGAGAAGGCGGGCGACGTGCGCAGCCCCAACGCCCTGCTGCGCCAGAGGGTCGGTGGCAAGGTGATCCTTCGCACCGGCCGGCGTATCCCGGGGGTGCCGTCGATGGGCGGGGTGAGTGCGCCCATCAGCGTGGTGCGGATGGCGGTCGACGACGCGTACACCGCCAAGGAGTGGCGCGAGCAGGTGGATGGCGACGAGATCGCGTACCGCACCGAGCACATCTCGCGCGCCACCTGCCACGCGGTCAGCGAGTTCGCCTTCGCCCACGCCCGACGAACCCATTCGCGCGTCTTCGGTGGGCCCAAGTACACGGTCTCCCCGGTGTACGAGGGAATGCTCAAAGAGGAGATGGACGCCGCCGCCGCCCGCTACCCGGACGTCGCCTACGAGCCGCAGCTCATCGACGCGACCTACGCGTTGCTGCTCGCCCACGGCGGCGACGCGCTGGTGATCCCCGCGCTCAACCGCGACGGCGATTGTCTGAGCGACTTTGTGCTTCAGCTGTTCGGCAGCATTGCTGGGGCGGAGTCGCTCCTGCTCGGCTTCACCGACGATTCGAGCAAGCCGGACGTGGTGATGGCCGAAGCACCGCACGGCACCGCCCCGGCGCTCCAGGGCAAGAACATCGCCAACCCGATGGCGATGATCCTTGCCGCCGCCTCGCTGCTGGGTTTCATGGCCGATGCGCAGTCCAAGGTGGTCTCACGTGCGATGTACGAGGCCACCTTCGAGACAGTCCGCGGCGGCACCCGCACCGCCGACCTCGGTGGCCATGCGTTCACGGACGAGTTCACCGACGCCGTCATCGAGGCGGTGCGCAACAAGCTCGAGCTCTGGGGCTCGCTGGGGATGAGCTGATCGGCGCGCAGCGCATCTACCTCGATCACGCGGCCACCACACCGGTGGCGCCCGAGGTGGTCGACGCCATGCTCCCGTTCCTGCGCGAACACTGGGGGAACCCGTCCTCGCCGCACGCCCACGGTCGTGCCGCGCGCAGCGCAGTGGATGATGCACGCGACCGCCTCGCCACCGTCCTCGGTTGCTCGCCGCGCGAGCTGACGTTCACCAGCGGAGGTACCGAGGCCGACAACCTGGCGATCCGCGGGGTGGTGCAACGCTGGGGCACCGAACGCGGCCGTCACGTGGTGGTCAGCGCCATCGAGCACGAGGCGGTGCTCACCACCGCGAGTGCTCTCGCCGCGCGGAGCGACGCCGAGGTCACCGTTGTCGGATGCGACGCCAACGGATGCGTCGACCCCGAACGCATCGCCGCCGCGGTCCGCGACGACACCGTGTTGGTGTCGCTGATGCTCGCCAACAACGAGGTCGGCACCGTCCAGGATGTCGACGGCGCCGCCCGGCTGGTGCGAGCGCGCAACCCGCGCGTGCTGGTGCACAGCGACGCGGTGCAGGCGGCAGGACGACTGCCGATCGACCTTGCGGTGCTGGACGTCGACCTGCTCAGCCTCTCCGCCCACAAGTGCTATGGGCCCAAGGGGTGCGGTGTGCTGTACGCGCGCTGGGGCACGCACCTCACTGCGCAGCTCGATGGCGGAGGCCAGGAGCGCGCCAGGCGCAGCGGCACAGAGAACGTCGCCGCAATCGTGGGCTTTGCTGTGGCCGCGGAATTGGTCGCTCGCGAGCGCCCTGACCAGGGCACGCGACAGGCAGGGCTTCGCGACACCTTGGAGTCGGCCATCCTCGCGGGCGCACCCGGGACGCGAATCGCCGGACGCGACGCGCCCCGTCTGCCCAACGTCAGCGCGGTCGTGGTCGACGGCGCCTCCGGTGAGGCGTTGATCACCGCGCTCGACGTCGCCGGTGTCGAGGCCTCGAGTGGCTCGGCCTGCTCGAGCGGCGCCGCCCAGCCGTCGCACGTGCTCGCCGCCATGGGCGAGGATCCCCGAGCCGCCGCCCTGGTCCGCCTCAGCCTCGGGCGCGACACCACGCCTCTGGAGGTCGCGGAGGCAGCGCGAAGCATCGTCACCGCGATCGGCGCGGCGATGGCCACGTCGCCCGTTGCCCACGCCGCGCACCGGTCGCTTGCGCGGTGAGACGTGGCCCAGCACTGATGCTGGCCGGCGCGGGGGCGGTGTACGCGGCGATCACCATCACCTATGCGCTCACCGTGCCGGTGGGCAACTCGGCCGACGAGATCTTCCACTACAACTACGCGCGGCTGGTCGCCGACCACGCCGCGCTGCCCGGACCGCTGGTGCGCGAGCGACAGCAGCCTCCGCTGTACTACCTGCTCTCTGCCGGGCTGCTCCGTCTGGGCGCGGCCCCGGTGGCGCTGCGACTCCTGTCGATCGCTCTTGGTCTCATCACCATCGCCTGCGTCGCGTTGGCAGTGCGCCGGTTCGTCCCGCGGCGGCCCTGGTTGTGGGCGGGAACGGCTGCCGCCATGGCGCTGATTCCCGGCTTTCAGTTCGTGTCGGCCTCGATCACCGACGACAGCGTCGCCACCGCGGCGGCAGCGCTGCTGCTGTGGGTGAGCACCCACGTCGCTCTCGCTGCAGCCCCGTCCCGGCGGCTGCTGCTGGCGATCGGGTGCAGTGTCGGGGTGGCCCTGCTCGCCAAGGAGACCGACCTGCCCTTGATCCTGGTGCTGGCGGCACTCGTGGGATGGCGGTGGCGGCGCATGCTCACGCTCGCCGACGCGGTGCTGATCGGCCTGCCGATCGCGTTGATCGCGGGCTGGTGGTACGTGCGCAACCTGGTGGGCTTCCACCGCCCGTTGCCGCCGTTGACCCCGATCGGCCCATCCCCTGCCGAGAAGATGCGCACATTTGCGCAGGCCCGCAGCTTTGTCACGCAGTCGGTCCGAGGACTGTTCAGCCCAGAGCGCTACCAGGGTTCCCCGCTCACCCTCCCCTTCGCCGGCCGGGCGCTGATCGTGGGACTGGTGGTGGTGATGTTCGTCCTGGTGGTGGCCGGACTGGCGCTGGCGAGGAGGTCGTGGACTCGGTCGGACCCAGCGCGGCAGGCGGTCGTGTCCGTCTATGGACTTGCCGTCCTGGGCGCCGCCTTCTTCTCGACCGCCAACGCGGTTCTCGTTGTCTTCCAACCACAAGGCCGCTACCTGCTTGTGGCGGCGACCGGTCCACTCTTCGCGGTGGTCTGGGCGATCAGCCGTCTGGCGCGGTTGCCCGTGCGCGTCATCGCGGTCTCCTGTGTGTGTGCCGCCAGCGCGGTGGCAGTCTCTCTGTTCGGCCTCACCACCGCGATGGCGGGAGTGGGATGACGTGAGCGCACGCCTTCCAGAGCTCAGCCTGGTCCTGCCCGCGCACAACGAGGTCGAGAACATCCGCTGGTTGCTGCCGCACCTGGCTGTAACTCTGCCGACGCTGGCCGAGCGGTTCGAGGTGGTTGTCGTCGACGACGGCAGCACCGACGGCACCGGCGAGACGGCGACCACCCTGGCCACTGAGCTCGGCATCGTGCTGCGCATCGTGCGCCACGAGCGCAAGAGTGGGTACGGCGCCACCGTCGGTGACGGGTTGCGCGCCACCCGCCTGTCCTACGTCGCGTTCACCGATGCGGACGGTCAGTTCGAGGTGGCCGACTTCGCGCTGCTGGTGCCGCTGCTCGATGACGCCGACCTTGTCGGGGGCTGGCGCGAGGAGCGCAACGACGCGGCCATGCGTTCGGTGGTGAGCTGGGTGTTCAACACGCTCATCCTGGTGCTGTACCGCCTGCCGTACCGGGACATCGACTGCGCCATGAAGGTGATGCGCCGCGACGTGCTCGACTCCATGCAGCTCAACGCGCGCAGCGCGCTCATCAACACCGAGCTCTACTACAAGGCGCGCCATGCCGGGTGGCGTATCGCCCAACACCCGGTGCCCCACCATCCGCGCCGCGCGGGCCGCCGCTCGGGGGCGCGGCCGCGTGCCATCGCCCGGGCGATCAAGGAGCTGGTCGTCTTCCGCTGGACGATGCGGCGCTCACTGCCGAGGAGGCGCTGATCAGCGCCCTGCCTGGGCTGTCATGGGCTCGGCCGCGGTCTCGTCCGGGACGAGCTCGAGCGAGGCCGGGCTCGCCTCCGGCGGACCATATACGTCGCCACCCGTGCGCCAGTCCACCGCCGTCACCAGCGTGTGCGGGCGCACCCGCGACGCGTGGCGCTCGACCACGTGGATGACATCCTCGATGAGGGTGTCAGCGAGCGCGTGGGGTTGCAACCCGAGGTCAAGCAGGTGCTGGTGCTTGGCGTTGTAGTAGTGGCCCTCGAGCTCGACGCGCGGGTTGGGTTGGTGAACGATCTCGGTGGGCAGGCCGTGGGCCGCGCGTGCGTCGCGCACCCGATGGGCGAGGTCGAGGATGCTGAACTGTTCGGTGAACTGGTTGAACACACGGAACTCGCCGGCCTTCGGGGGGTTGACGCAGGCGAGCTCGACGCACGCGACGGTGTCTCGGATGTCCAGGAAACCTCGCGTCTGACCACCCTTGCCATGCACGCTCAACGGCTGACCGATTGCCGCCTGCGCGCAGAACCGGTTGAGCACCGTGCCCCAGATGCCGTCGTAGTCGAAGCGGGTGGCGAGGTCGCGGTGGAGCGCGGTCTCGCGGGTGTTGGCGCCGTACACGACTCCCTGGTTGAGGTCGGTGGCGCGCAGTCCCCAGATCCGGCAGGTGAACGCGATGTTGTGGCTGTCGTGCACCTTGCTGAGGTGGTACATCGAGCCCGGTTGCTTGGGGAACGGCAGCCGGTCGGTCCGCCCGTTGTGGGTGATGTCGATGAAGCCCTCTTCGATGTCGATGTTGGGCGTCCCGTACTCGCCCATCGTGCCGAGCTTGACGAGGTGCGCGTCCGGTGCGTGGTCGCGCAGCGCGAAGAGCAGGTTGAGGGTGCCGACCACGTTGTTGACCTGCGTCTCAACCGCGTGGGCGCGGTTCAACATCGAGAACGGGGCGGAGCGCTGCTCGGCGAAGTGCACCACGGCCTCCGGTGAGCTGTCGCGCACCAGCCCGGTCACCGCGTCCGCGTCGCAGAGGTCGAGCTTCAGCCAGCGGATCTCTCGACCGCTGAGGTCCTTCCACCGCTCGAGGCGGCGTTCCATTGAGGCGATGGGCACCAGGCTGTGCGTGCCGCAGCGTCGATCCCAGCGGCGGCGCACCAGGTTGTCGACGGCGACGACGTCGTGGCCCTGGGCGGAGAGGTGCAGTGCGGTCGGCCAGCCGAGGTAGCCGTCGGCGCCGAGGACGAGGATTCGCACGTTCAGGGGACTCCCGGGGTGACGGTGGCGGGGGCGGCCGGAGCGCGGGAGGCGAAGAACTCCGCTGTGCGCGCCAGTCCGTCCATCAACGTTGTCTGTGCCCGCCAGCCTAGCCACCGCTGCGCCCGGGTTGCATCGAGCGCGGCACGGCGCACCTCGCCGGGACGGCCGGGCTGGGTCTCGATACCTGCGGGGGAGACGGTGAGCTGGACCAGCCCGTCGACGATATCGCGCACCGACGTCTCCCTGCCGGTGCCGACGTTGACCGCGCCGCTGCGCCGACTCTGCAGAGCAGCCACGGTCGCGTCGGCGACGTCCTCGACGTACACGAAGTCGCGGGTCTGCAGACCGTCGCCGTAG
This sequence comes from Candidatus Dormiibacterota bacterium, assembly GCA_030948445.1. Next base: position 3,965 of record JALZAG010000223.1, on the reverse strand, counting down.
ATCACCGCCGGCAGACCGGCGATGAGTCGGGTGGCCGTGATCGCCACCACCCCGGCCTCGCCGGTTCCGTCCTGGCGCGGCCCGTAGACGTTGCCGTAGCGAAGCGCCAGGGTGCGGACCCCCTGGTTGGCGATCGTGGCCAGGTAGGTCTCCTCGCAGAGCTTCTCCGCGCCGTACGCCGAGCGTGGGGCGGGTCGCAGCCGCTCGGAGGCGGGCAGGACGCCGGGGTCGCCGTAGACGGCGCCCCCCGACGACGCGATCACCACCGACTCGCACCCGGCAGCCTGGGCTGCGGCAAAGCAGCCGATCGACTCAGCGAGAACTGACCTGATGTGCCCCGCCGGGTCGCGCAGCGCCCGGTTGACCCCGCCCTTGGCCGCGAGGTGGATGAGCGCCTCCGGGTTGAAGGCCGTCAGCGCGGCGGCGGCTTCCGGCGACCCGCCGCTGGCCTCGACGAGGTCGACCTCGGCCGGCAACGGGATGCCACAGGGGTGGGAGAGGTCGTCGATGACCAGCACGGCCCACCGGGCCTGCACCAACCGCTCGACGACGTGTGTGCCGATGAACCCGGCGCCGCCGGCGACGGCGACGCGACCGGGGCGCCGACCCCTCACGACGACGGGGCCCGGGCGGCTCCGCCATGACTGAGGCGCAGGTAGGCGATCGCCCCGGCGAGGCCCAGGGGCACCGTCACCGCCAGTCGGGTGAGGAGGGTGATCGCCAGCGCTCCGCTCGAGCCGGTGCCGGCGTGCACCAGGAAAGCCACCAGCACGGCATCCGCGGGGCCGATGCCGAAGGGCAGGCTGGAGGCGCTGCCGACCACCTGTGAAAGGGCGAACGCAGCGGCGGCCACCCAGAGCGGCAGCGCCACACCAACGCCGCCGGCCAGCAGCTCGATCTGGAGGCCGCTCACGGCCACCACCGCGACGGTCAGCGCCGTGAACCGGAAGGTGAGGCGGCCGTTCCCCGCGAGCCGCCACAGCTGGCCGCCGGCGTGGGCCAGGCGGTCGCGCCAGCCCCGTGAGGCAGCGAAGCCCCCGGCGGCGGGGGCGGACCGGCGAACCAGGCGCGGTACCAGCCAGGGCAGTGCGAAGAGGAGGAGACCGGCAATCGAGGCTCCCGCCAGCGCAGCCCCGGACGCCACGAAGGGTGCCGAGCAGACAGCCCCGAGGACCATGAGCTGACCGAAGCTGAAGATCCGCTCGTACAGGACGGTGACCACCCCGGGGGTCAGGGGTACCCCGTCGTGGCTACGCCAGAGGTAGGGACGGACGAAGTCGCCGGCCGCCACCGGGCTGACCCAGCTCAGCGTCTGACCGGCGAGCTGGGTCGCCGCCATCCGCAGCGGTTGCACCCGGTGGTCGAGGGTGCTCAGCACGGTCTGCGACCGTGTCGAACGCAGCCAGGTGGCCGCGATGTTCAGCGCGATCGCCCCCACCAGGGGCGGCCACGGCTCGTCTTCGGCGGTCCTCAACGCAGCCGGCAGGTCCACCCGCCGGAGCAGGATCGCCAGGGCGGCGAGGCTGACCACGATCGAGATCACCCGGGTCACCCGGCTCACCAGGACGCGCCGCGCCGATGTGCCAGCCGACGGCCCGTCGGCCGGCGCGGCGGCGGGAGCGGGGGCGGCGGGGGCGAGGTCGAGGAGGGGTGTGCTCACCTGGCGGCTGACCTGCTCCCGAGTATGTCGGATGAGCCGTAGGGGTGAGCCGCCGACGTATAATTCTGACCATGACGGTCGGAATTTCCCCAGCACAGCATCCAGACCCATCCACGACCCGTCGAGAAGCACCCTCGAGCACCTCGTTCTCGATGCGGGTGAGCTCCAAGGCGCATTACGGGCTGCGGATGATGACCGAGTTTGCCCGTGCCTATGGCAAGGGACCGCTCAGCATCGCCGAGGTGGCGCGCGTCGAGCACCTCCCCCTGGCGTACCTCGAGCAGCTCGCCGCCCAGCTGCGCCGCGGCGGGCTCGTCGAGAGCACCCGCGGCGTCCACGGCGGCTACTCGTTGACCCGCACCCCCGAGCAGATCTCGGTGCTCGACGTGATCCATTCGGTGGAAGGCGAGGTGTCGCCGGTCCAGTGCGTGTCGTCCGACTACGTCGCGGGCACCTGCGCCCGCGAGGGCGAGTGCGCGTCGCGCGGACTGTGGCAGCGCCTCAAGGAGAGCATCGACGCCGTGCTGCGCCAGACCACGCTCTCCGAGCTGCTCCACGACCAGTCACTACTGGCGGCGATGGCGCCGGCTGATGCCCACCTCGAGACTGCCGATGCCTGAGACCAGCACCTCGGCCGCCGACCTGGTGGTGCGCGGACTCACCGTCTCCGTCGAGGAGAAGGAGATCCTTCGCGGGGTCGACCTCTCCGTGCCGGCCGGTGAGATTCATGCCCTGATGGGCCCCAACGGTTCGGGCAAGAGCACCCTCGCGTACACGCTGAGCGGGCACCCCAAGTACACAGTCACCGCCGGCAGCGCAACCTTCGGAGGCGAGGACCTGCTGGCGCTTTCCGCCGATGCCCGCGCGCGTCTCGGCGTCTTCCTCTGCTTCCAGTACCCCACTGCCATCCCCGGGGTCACCACCGTCAACTTCATGCGCGCCGCGCTGCGCGCCCAGGGCAAGGAGATGCCGGCGCGAGAGTTCATCCGCCGGCTCAATGAGGAGATGGCCGCGCTGAAGATCGACGAGAGCTTCCGGGCGCGGTACATCAATGACGGTTTCAGCGGCGGTGAGAAGAAGCGCGCCGAGGTCCTCCAGATGGCCATGCTGCGGCCTCGTTTGTCGATCCTCGACGAGACCGATTCGGGCCTCGATGTCGACGCGCTGCGCACCGTCGCCAACGGCGTCAACCGGCTGGCCGGTCCCGATATGAGCGTGCTGGTGATCACCCACTACCCGCGCATCCTCGAATACCTCAAGCCCGACCGAGTGCATGTGCTCCACCAGGGACGCATCGTCACCTCCGGCGGGCCCGAGCTGGCGCGTCAGATCGAGAGCGAGGGCTACGAGCCGATCATCGGCCCGGTCGCCGCCGCGGCAGCCGCCACCCATACGTCATTGACCGGCGTGGTCGCGGAGGCACAGTCATGACCGTCCAAGCCCACGAGCTCACCAAGGACTACCAGTACGGGTTCCACGATGTCGACATCTCGGTGTTCCGCACCGAGAAGGGCCTGTCGCCGGAGGTGATCGCGGCGATCTCCGACCACAAGAGCGAGCCGGAGTGGATGCTCAAGTTCCGTCTCAAGGCGTACGAGCACTACATGAAACGGCCGATGCCCACCTGGGGCGCCGATCTCTCCGGCATCGACTTCGACGACATCTACTACTACGTCAAGCCGGCCGGTGAGCAGTCCCGCTCCTGGGATGACGTGCCCGAGTCGATCAAGAACACCTTCGACAGACTCGGAATCCCCGAGGCGGAGCGCAAGTTCCTCGCCGGCGTCTCCGCGCAGTACGACTCTGAGGTCGTCTACCACAACATCCGCGAGGACCTCGAGAAGCTCGGGGTGATCTTCTGCGACTGTGACACCGGCCTGCGTGACCACCCCGAGATCTTCCGCAAGTACTTCGGCACGGTGATCCCGCCCAACGACAACAAGTTCGCCGCGCTCAACTCCGCGGTGTGGTCGGGTGGCTCGTTCGTGTACGTGCCCGCAGGCGTCCACGTCGAGGTGCCGCTGCAGGCGTACTTCCGCATCAACAGCGACAACATGGGCCAGTTCGAGCGCACCCTGATCATCGCCGAGGAGGGCTCGTCAGTCCATTACATCGAGGGCTGCACGGCGCCGAACTACTCGAGCGACTCGCTGCACTCCGCGGTGGTCGAGCTGATCGCCCACAAGGGCGCCAAGATCCGCTACACCACCATCCAGAACTGGTCGGACAACGTCTACAACCTGGTCACCAAGCGCGCCATCGCGCACGAGAACGCCACCGTTGAGTGGGTCGACGGCAACCTGGG
>JALZAG010000149.1 GCA_030948445.1 Candidatus Dormiibacterota bacterium | reverse complement strand
CGACAGCACCCCGCCCCAGCTCGCGCCGTTTTCCAAGCGCCCCCACGTGTTCGACGTCGGGTTGGCGCGCGATACCAGGTAACGAAGTACTTCGCCGCCGTCGAGCACTCGGCTATGGGTCTCATCGCGGGCGAGATGTCGGATGAACCCCTGCACCCGGTTGACAGCTCGCCGCGTGATGCGGCGGTGCTCTCCCACCGTCCGCACACGAGCCTGGCGAAGCTGCTCACTGTGCCCGTTGCCCCTCGCCCGTGAACCTGGGATCCACGCCGGCAGCGCGTCGGCCAGGCTGGGGTCAAGATCAAACCGCGGCTGATAGCGCACGACCAGGTAGCAGCGTCGGCGCATCGAAAATCCCTCCGGCGCCGAACGGCGGACGCTTTCGAGCAGCATCCGACACAGCGCCCACCGGGCGCGCTGCTCCTCGGGCAACCCTGGCGCGTCGCGTTCGCTGACCGCCATCGGGTCAAACCCGTAACTGGCCTGCACCTCTCGGCGATAGAAGTCCATGTGCTCACCGGTCTCAAGCAGATCCCCCTCCACCTGCATCTGCAACACCTGGCCGCGCTCAAGCCGCGCCGCCAACGCGCGAAACCCCCGAAACGCCGCGAACACCGCGTCGGCGTCCATGCTCTGCTGATTCGGCGGTGAGCACGCCAGGATGTGCACCAGCGACCCGTCCTCCAACACCACCGTCCCATCCGTCCCGACCGCCGAGATCGGAAACAGATCGCCCGCCGAGCGCGTGAGTTCGCGTCCGGCTGGTCGCCTGCCGTCGCGAGACCCGTTGGTTGTCGCCCCTCTGGATCCGATCAACGCCACCTACTCCTCAAGTCGCCACAGGGCCGCAACGCGGCCAGGCCCATGCGCATCCGGTTGGCTTTCCGACCTGACACTTGGCGCCCGCTCACGTGTCCGAGGCGAACACAGCGTCGAGATCCACGCTCGTCATCTGCTCGCGATTGAGCACGAGCTGATCCTCAGCGTCGATGGCGAGCTCCCATCCAAGCGCTTCCTGCTCCCCGGGTATGAGAATCCCCGGCTCGCGGCGCCACAGTGCCAGAGCCTTGACCTGGGTGACCACGATGCCGCCCACACGGTTATCGACGACCATCACCCCCACCGGCAGCAGCATCAGCGCCGCGACAACCACCCGGGCGATCGCGCTGCCGCCGCCCGCGTACGCCCAGCCGGCCGCCAGCGTGAACAAGCCCGCTGCCGGCATCATCTGCCGGTCGGTGAACAAGCCCAGGTGCAGCACCGGGCGGTTGACGTGATGTTTGATGCGATGACGCATGTCGAAACGCCTACATCTCTTAAGTCGCAGGCACTTCGGAAAGCGGCCAAGATTCCTCGAGACCTTGATCTGGCCCGTGCGCTTCACAGCTTCGCTCCAACGAAATGCCCGCTTAACTGCACTCGGGGGCGCGCGTCACGATCACGCCTGCTGGCAAAGACGAAGACCACGGACCTCGTCATCTACTCCAAGCTGGCCCAGGACCGGGCTCCAGACCCGTTTCGCGCCAGCGTCCGCCACGTGCGCCAGGCACAACGCGGCGACCAGCTGCACAATCATGCGAACTGCCGACCGTAAGCTCACTTCGCTGCCGCGAACATCAGTCTGGCGGTTGATCGCGGCGCCCTTCCTAGCACTCCTCGCCGGGGTGCATCTCAGGCATCGGCGGAAGCCTGCGCGTCGTCGCCAGCTCCCACCACCGCGGCTGGCTCGCCTGCGAAAGCCAGCGCAACCACTGGGGATCGATGCCAACAACCTCCGCGCTGGGCCTGCGGACGCCGCGGACGATCTCATCGGCCCGGTGTTGGGCGTCGCCGGAGGCGTGCATGCCTTCGCCCGCAGCCTTACCGGTGCCCTCCCATTGGGCCAGCAACGCATCGATGCGCCCGGAGACAAACACGATGGCAAAGGGCTCGTCGGTTTCCTCGTCTACGCCGACGTTGCGACCCCAACCCGTCTGCTCTCTGGGGAAGTGGAACACCGCCTCCACCGTTCCGGGCCACTCCTCGCCCAGATCCTCCTGGAGCTGGGCGCGGGCGCGCAAGGCCTCCGGGTAGGCGTCTGCCATGAAGCGATCCGGCCAGGACCAAATCAAGAACACCCCGTGCCAGGTGACCACCAGGAAGTCGACCGCGATCGTCAGCGACTCCACATCACACCCCGACTGCTCGGGAGCCGGGAAAGATTTCCCCATCCGCACATTTGGTGTCACGAGGCACGGCCACTCGGCACGAAACTTCTCGAGCATCTCAGAGGTCATGCTCCGGCAGGTCTCAAGCTCGTTAGTCCGGGCCAGGCGCGTGGCGAGCGGCTCGAGCTCAGGCCGGGACCAGTCGATGAGGACATCCGGTGAGCAGTGGCGCAAGTAGTCGCGCTCAGCCGCGGCGTCCGCTTCGGTGTAGGGCTTCTCGCTCACGGTCCCCATGCCCGACCCGAAGATACCCCATGCGACGGTCAAAGCTCCTGCCTTAGCTCAGTGCTCCGCCGGGATCCTTGCGCTTGCGCCGATCGTACTCGTCCTTCATTGCGGCCCGACCGTCCGGCGTCGTCCCACGGAAGTCGTACTTGCTTGTCCCCGCGCGCTCGCTCAACCCGGCTTGACCTTGCGGCGTACTAGCCCATAGCGGCTGATCGAAGCGTGCGAGATCAGGCCCGTACGCTTCTAGGACGTTGTCAACACCAGCAGCGCCGCTGGTGATGATGGCGTCGCGCGTCTCGGGCAGCATGTCGCGGCCGGCGTAGTGCGCTGACTGGTCGTGGCGGTAGAGCCGGTCTCGGGCGGCCTGGTCATTGGGGTATTGGCGGTAGGCTCTGGCTGCCATCCCGGCGTGTATGGCTCGATCGCCGGTCTTCATGTCTTGACCCACCTCGCGTAGGCGTTCGACCGGGGCGTGGCCACCCCACGTTGCGGCGCTCTCCTCGACGTCTGCTCGATACTTGGTGAGTTCGGCCTCGGAGGGACGGTGGCCCTTACGGACCCCCGCGGTGTCGGTGCCATCGCCAATCGCCGCGCCCATGTCGTCGCGGCGCGTCTGTTGGTTTGCGACCTGCTCGGCGCGCGCCTCTCCGGGGTTGGTCGGCAGCCGTCGCCGCGGCGGGAGAGGAGTGCTGCGCGGGCGGATGCCACGGTCTATCTCTGATTGAACGTGATCACGATCGCCTGGAGTACCTAGGGTCTTGACAGCGTCAGTCGCCGCAGGACCCTTACCGCCCGGGCTGGTGGCGTCGATCATCTTGGCTCCGAGGGCCCGGCCGATGGCCATGGAGATGGCGGCGCGCGCGATGCCGGCGCCGGGCACGGAGAGCCGCATGCCGCCGACGGCCATGGCGAACAGTCGGCGGGTGATCGCGAGGAGCACGACGACGCCGGCGAGGAAGAGGCCGGGTCCCATGAGGACCTTTAGAAGCTTGAAGTGCGTGAAGGCCTCCAGTGTGCCTGCGCCGAGTCCGGCCCATGCGGCGAACACGATCGTCCAGACCAGCGGGATGATCATCAGCGTCAGAAGCGCGCGCATGATCACTCCCACGAACATTGGGCCGATGCGCGGCAGCGCGCCCAGGCCGATCGCCGCGGGCCCTCCCACGTAGAGGCAGGCGAACAGGATGACCATGACGTACTTGAGCACGATCAGGATGAGCATGACCATCGCCATGGCCAGCTGGAGCAGCACCCAGAGGATCGGCCACACCGCTGTGTCGATCTTGCCGGCGACGAAGCTGCGTCGCAGGGCCTGGTGGACGGCGTGGTCTGAGAGCACGTAGCTGCTCATGTGGTTGGCCACGTCGACGGCGAGGGGGACCAGCCAGAACCAGGAGCCCATCAGCAGCGCC
>JALZAG010000144.1 GCA_030948445.1 Candidatus Dormiibacterota bacterium | reverse complement strand
TCTTACACGTCGTCGCCCTGCCCCTCATCGGGTTCATCCTGATGGTCATACACTTCTGGCGCGTCCGCAAAGACGGGTTCACGGGAGGCCTGTAGCGATGGCGACGGTCGTCGGCGACAACTCCGGGACGACGGGCGACGGGGCGGCGGTTCCCATCAACCGCGCCGCGGTTCCCGGCGTGCGCACCCCGCGGCCGCGCGGGACTGGGCCGGAGCTCGCGGCCATGCCACTGGTGGTCCGGCGCCGCGAGGAGGAGGAGACGGTGGTCACCTTCCCGTCGCTGGTGTGGAAGGAGTTCCTGGCCGGCCTGGCGGCGTTCATCTTCCTGCTCGCCGTGTCGATCCAGGTCAACGCTCCGCTGCTGCAGCGGGCCAACACTGCGATCACCCCCAACCCCGCAAAGGCGCCCTGGTACTTCCTGGGTCTGCAGGAGCTCCTCGAACGGTTTCCGCCGGTCATGGCGGGAGTGGCATTCCCGAGCTTCGTGATCATCTTCATGCTGCTGACGCCGTACCTCGACCGCAACCCCAGCCGCCGTCCGCAGGACCGCAGGGTGGCGATCGCGCTCTTCACGATCTACCTCTGCCTGGCGGTCTCGTTCGTGGTCATCGGCGTGTTCTTCCGCGGTCTCGCCTTCAACTGGGACTGGACGCGAGTCCTGGGTCACCCAGGGGTCAAGCCCACGGTATGAACAGGTGGGTCTTCGTAATCCTGTCCGCGGTCCTCATCGCGCTGGTCGGCATCGCTGCCATCCGCGACACACAGGACCGTGACTACCTGGCCATCCAGCAGCACTACCAGTCCGACTACAACGACACCGGCTTCAACATCCAGGTGCAACAGATCTTCCCGACGTTCCCGGACGCCAAACGCGGTGACACCTTTCGCGTTGAGCGTTGCATCTCCTGCCATGTCCCCGACATCGGCACCATCGGTCCCGAGCTGGCGGCTCAGCGGCTTGCCCAGGACTTCATGAAGTACGAGCCCAACGCTCAGGCGATGATCACCCAGAACCATCTCACCCTGGTTCACCCGGCCTACATCGCCAACGGCGTCAGCGTGCCCAGCTCAACCGGCAAGGGCTTCGCGCCCGCCATGGACTACACCCAGTACGGCGCCACCGGCACGGGCTTCCTCCCGTACTCGGTGACCGGTGCCACCAACAACGGCAAGCAGGGCTTCGCGGTGGACAAGACGACGGCGTTGCCGGGGCCGCTGCCGCAGTCGGTCGCGCCGGCCACGCTCAACTCCTCGCAAACCAACCCCGCCCTGCAGAAGGTGGGCATCGACCAGGTCGGCTGCATTGTCTGTCACAACGGCGAGCGGTCCGCGCTCGACCAGACCGGCGCCCACATCAACCTGATCGTCAACCCCGAGTACGACTTCACCGCCGGCGCTCAGCTCTACTACAAGTACTGCGTCAGCTGCCACGGTGTGCAGGGAGAGGGCGGCAAGGGACCGCCACTGAGCAACCAAGATCGCCTCGGCTTCTTCAACGAGGACTACTACTACCGGTGTATCGAGTACGGGTTCACCGACTTCGAGCACGTCGGCAGCATCATGCCGAACTGGGGTGGCACCGCCTCCGACTTCACCTACGACCCGTCCCGCGACAAGCAGAAGCCCAGCAGCCGGGTTCTCACCGAGAACCAGATCCACGTCCTGATCCAGTTCATCCGTCACTGGGAGAGCTACACCACGCTGCCGTAGGCGCGTGGAGCATGAGATGAGACGACGGACCCTCGCCCGCGACCTCCTCGGCACGATGCTCATGCTCGGCGTGCTCATCGGGCTCTGCGTGATCATCATCCTCGGGGAGCACTTCCTCGAGAACTTCAAGTCCCACTGACGAGATGAGCTTCCCCATGCACGCCATGCTCGCCGACCTCGATCCCGGCGACGCCGGCTGGGGCGACGTCCTGTTCGTCAGCATCTGGGCTTTCGCCACCCTGGGGCTCGCCGCGTACTACTGCTACCGGTCATTCTTCACCCGCTGACCGAGGTGG
>JALZAG010000129.1 GCA_030948445.1 Candidatus Dormiibacterota bacterium | reverse complement strand
GCATGACCACGACCTCGGCGTGCGGCAGCACCGCCCGCCAGCGCTGCAGGTTGTCGCCGGCAATGGTGGTGTCCTCATCGGAATAGAGGAGCAACTGCGGGCGGCCGCGCAGTGCGTCGTCGAGGGTGGCGAACTCCTCGGCGACGCTGGGATCCCAGATCAGCGCATTTGAGGTCTTCTGGTAGCTGTCGACGGTGTGGCGCAGGTAATCGGCGATCACCTCGCGCGGGAAGACGGGGGAGCGAACCAGCGGCGACACCAGGGGGAGCAGCCGCTGCACGGTGCCGTAGATGCTCCTGCGGGCAAAGCCGGTGGGCATCCCGTACGGGCGCAGCTGGTGGCGGGGAAACGGCGAGGCGACGATCGCCAGCGACGCGACCCGGGCGGGATGGCGGGAGGCGACGAGCGCGGCGAGGATCCCACCCATCGAGTGCCCGGCGATGTCGAAGCGGCCGTCGAGGGACAGCGCGGTCAGCATTCCCTCCATGCTCTCCACGTGGAAGTCGCGGGTGTAGTCGAGGTGCGGCTTGTCGGACCGGCCGAAGCCCGCGAGGTCGGGAGCGATCAGCGTGCGCGCCTCTGCGAGCAGGGGAGCGATGCCCGCCCAATACCGGCCGCTACCGCCAAGCCCGTGGAGCAGCACCAGCGGCGGTCCCTCACCGGCGACCTGCACGGAGAGCCGGCCCCAGGGGAGATGGACGATGCGGCGTTGCCACGTTGCTGCCATGGGGCGATCGTGGCACAGGGCGAGGCGCCCAGCCGTCGCCGACACGGCGCGGTGGCGCATGACTGATCCGCGGTGGTGCTCCACGGTGTATGTGCTGGTGTGAAGGTGGCCGTGGTCGGAGCCGGCGTGTCGGGGCTGGTCGCCGCGTACCTGCTGCATCGCGACCATGACGTCACCGTCTTCGAGGCCGGCGACTACGCGGGCGGCCACGTCAACACCATCCCTGTCGATGTGGAGAGCGGCCGCTACGAGGTGGACACCGGCTTCATCGTCTTCAATGAGCCCAACTACCCGAACTTCCGCCGCCTCCTGCAGCGGCTCGGCGTCGGTGAGCAGGCCTCCGATATGAGCTTCAGCGTCAGCTCACGCCAGGACGACTTCGAGTACGGCAGCCAGAGCGCCAACGCCATCTTCGCCAAGCGCTCACACCTGGTCCGGCCCCGCTTCTACCGGATGCTTGCCGACAAGGTGCGCTTCCATCGCGAGGCGCGGCGCCTGCTCGAGCAACTCGGCGAGGGGCCCACCCTCGGTGAGTTCCTTGACGCGCGCCGCTACTCGCGCACCTTCATCGACAGGCTGATCGTTCCCCAGGTGGCTGCGGTCTGGTCCGCGCCGGAGGCAGAGGCGCGCGCGTTTCCTGCCAAGTACCTGGCCCGCTTCCTCGACAACCACGGGTTGCTGCAGGTGGGCAACCATCCGCGCTGGTCGACGGTGCCGGGCGGCTCGGCTCGCTACGTCGAGGCGCTGACCCGCACCTTCCGGCGCAAGGTGCGTCTGCAGTCACCGGTGGTGTCGATCACGCGTAACGAGGACGGCGTTGACATCCGTCCGCGCCACAGCGAGCCGGAGACATTCGACCAGGTGATCGTCGCCACCCACTCCGACCAGGCACTGCGCATGCTCAGCGATCCCACTGCGCGCGAGCGCGAGCTGCTCACCGCGTTCGAGTATCAGACCAACGAGGTCGCCCTGCACACCGACTCGCGCGTGCTACCACGGCGGCGGCGCGCCTGGGCGAGCTGGAACTACCAGGTGGTGGACCGCGACACCGGCAGCAGCGCGGTGACGTACCACATGAACCGACTGCAGTCGATCAACTCGCCCGAACAGTTCTGCGTCACCCTCAACAACCTCGAGGGCATCGATGAGAGCAAGATCGTGCGCCGCCTGCAGTACCAGCACCCGGTCTTCACGCACCGCAGTGTCAGCGCGCAGGACCAGCACGAGGCCGTTCTCGGTGCCAATCGCACGTTTTTCTGCGGCGCATACTGGGGGTATGGCTTTCACGAGGACGGCGTCGACTCCGCGCTGCGCGTCGCCGCGCATTTCGGTGTCGGACTCTAGTGACCCGACATAGCTGCATCTACTCGGGCTCCGTCCACCACCGACGGCGCACCCCGGTGGATCACGCGTTTCGCTACCGCGTGTTCATGCTCTACCTCGACCTCAGCGAGCTCGACGAGGTGTTCGCGCGGCGACTGCTGTGGTCGACCAAGCGGCCGGCGTTTGCGCGCTGGCGCCGCCGCGATTACCCCGGCGACCCGTCGCAACCGCTCGACGCCTGGGTGCGTGACCTTGTCGCGGAGCGCACCGGTATCCGTCCCCATGGCCCGGTCCGGCTATTGACCCACTGCCGGTACGGGGGCGCCGGCTTCAACCCCATCTCCGTGTACTACTGCTTCGACGCCGACGGGGAGACGCTGCAGTGGGCCGTGCTCGAGGTCACCAACACCCCGTGGGGGGACCGCACCCACTATGTCGTCGATGTCCGCGGTGACGGGCGCGTCCACACCGGCCGGCTCACCAAGTCGCTGCACGTCTCGCCGTTTCTGCCGATGTCGTTGCAGTACCACTGGCGACTGAGCCGCCCGGGAGCGAGCGTGGCGGTGGCCATCGACGTCGCCGACGGCGACACTCTGGTCCTCCAGACAGGAGTTGCCATGCGCCGCCTGCCGCTCGCCGGCGCCACCATGGCGCGGCTGCTGCTCAGCCACCCGCCGATGTCGCTGCGAGTCCTCGGCGGGATCTACTGGCAGGCACTCAACCTCTGGCGCAAGCAAGTTCCCTACCATCCCCATCCTCACCAGCTCGCCGAGGAGCACCTCGCCGCATGACCGCAGTCGCGCCCAGCCTGCGCCCGGTCCCCGGCTTGCGCGAGCTCCCGCGGATCGACATGGCGGTGCGCTCGGTGGCACTGCGCGTCTTCACCCACATCCGCAACGGCGAGCTGGTGATCGTCGAGGACGGCGGCGTGCGCCATCGCTTCGGGTCGACGGCCACGTTCCCGGTCCGGGCGGTGCTGCGCGTGCACCGGCCGAGCTTCTACCGCTCTCTGCTCCGCGGCAGCATCGGGGCGGCGCGCAGCTATGCCGAAGGCGCCTGGGACTGCGACGACCTCGTCGCCCTGGTGCGCCTGGCGATTCGCAACTTCGACACCCTCGATCGCGTCCAGTCGGCGATGGCTCCGGTGCTGCGCCCCCTGCGCCATGCCAGTGAGTGGGTGCACCGCAACACGCGCTCGCGCAGCCGCGAGAACATCGCCCAGCACTACGACATCGGCAACGATCTCTTCGAGCTGATGCTCGACGACACGATGTCGTACTCCAGCGGGATCTTCGAGAGCGCGCAGTCCAGCTTGCACGAGGCATCGACTGCCAAGATGGACCGGCTCTGCCGGAAGCTCCAGCTGGGCCCGTCGGACCACCTGGTGGAGATCGGCAGCGGCTGGGGAGCGCTGGCGGTCTACGCGGCCGAGAACTTCGGGTGCCGGGTCACCACCACCACCATCAGCGCAGAGCAGCACCAGCTGGCCACCGAGCGCGTCCGCAGGCACGGCCTCGAGCGCCAGGTGACCGTGCTCCACGACGACTACCGCGACCTCCGCGGCAGCTTCACCAAGCTGGTCTCCGTGGAAATGATCGAGGCCATCGGCTGGCAGTACTTCGACACGTACTTCGCGGTGTGCAGCCGCCTGCTGACTGGCGACGGGCTGGCCGCCATCCAGGCCATCTGCCAGCCGCACCGCGCCTTTCTGGCCACGCGCGGAACCTCCACCTTCATCAATGCCCACGTGTTCCCCGGCGGGATCTGCCCGTCGCTGCCCTCGCTCATCGAGGCAGCAGAGGGCACCGGCGACCTGCGTT
>JALZAG010000121.1 GCA_030948445.1 Candidatus Dormiibacterota bacterium | reverse complement strand
CACGGCGAACCAGGAGGCGGTACTCGACACGCGAGCCGGCAGGCAGCTCGATGGTGGCGAACCAAAGCTCGCTGCGCCGCAGGCGCTTGAGCGGCAGCGGCGCCGCGAGCCCGGTGATCGCGTGCTCCACGGCCACGTCGTCGGCCTCGCCGCGAAAGAGGAATGTGCACGCCGCGCCTTCGACCAGCGGCACGCGATTGTCTGCAAGCAGTCGATCGATCGCTGCCGGTTTCACACCCTCCGCGCGCAGCCTGGTGAGCGCGCGCTGCTGTGGTGCCTTGGAGGACGTGGTGGTCACGCTGCCTCGGCGGGTGAGCGCACGGTGCCGTCCGCGGCCACCACTCGAGCGACGCTGAGGTCGGGCGAGCCGTCGGCGTCAAAGACCACGCGATCACCCTCGTCGAGCAGGACGCACGCGCGCGGAGCCAGTCGGCGGGCCAGCAGCGCCAGGTGATTGCGGTCGTCGATGCGCAGCCTGCTGGCAGCTGCCGGCAGCGGGACCACTCCGTGCACCACGCCGATGCCCGCGCCGAGCACCTCGTCGGGACGTCCGGCGAGGTCGTGGTCGTCGACGAGCATGACCCGCTCAGCGATGGCCATTGCGCCTGACGACCAGGCCACCACGGGACGGTCCCCGAGAAGGGCGCCGACATTGCAGACGTGCAGGCAATCCGTGAGCACGGCCACATGACCGCCGGCGATCGCCACGGCTGCGCACTCCTCCATCACCGAGGCGACTGCCTCACGATGTGCGGCGATGACCGGCCGCTCGTGGGGCGGGTGGGCCGCGTAGAACTCGCCGAGCAGTGCATCGTGACGCGCTGCGTGCCGCTCGTCCAAGGCGCGCACAGTCTCGATCGCCTCGTCGAGCTGCATCCCGGAGAGGCGTCGCGCGGCAGCGTCGTGCTGGCGCACAGCGTCAACCCCGCGCAGCGCGTGGCGCAGTTGCACCAGATACACCTCGCGAAGCTGGGTGAGCAGGCCGCGAACCCGTCGGAACTCTTCGGCGTAGTCCTTGTCCATCTCCAGGATGTCGAGATAGCGCCCGAAGAGGCCAAGGTTGCGGGTGCCGCCGCCGAGTGTGCGGTCGAGGTCAGCGTCATTGCGCTCCCCCTCCTCCCAGCCCGCGGTGACCAGTGCGACCGGACCATCGACACCGAGCGCGGCCAGTTCGACAGCCACCGCGGCTCCGTCAGCGACGGGCCCGAGCAGGACGCTGCGGCTCACGACGCGTGGACTTTGAGTGTCTGCCCGACCGTGTCGAGCATCCCGCACAGCACGTCGTAGTCGGCGTGGACCATCCGCACCCACGCGTTGGCCATGTAACCCGCCTCCACCGGCTGCGTCGGCGTGCCCGGCTCGGGTAGGTGGACGTCGAGGATGTGCTCGCCAAAGCGCTGCTGCACCTCGTTGACGCCGTCGTAGCCGACGATTTGACCGTCCTGGTCCGGGCGGAGCGCCACGATGCCTGCCGCACGACGCCGCGAGAGCTGACGCTCCACCTTGCCGTGCACGATCGCGTTGGCCCACTCGCGATAGACGTCGACATCGTTGCTGGCGCCGTACAGGTCCCACGCGCGCACGCCCGGCGGCCGGCAGCCGATCTCGCTGAAGCGGAGTCCTCTCGGCCCGAAGAACCACTCCATGTGGGTCGGCGACGTCTCGATCCCCAGGGCGCTGGCAACCCGACGGCCCATCTCTCGCACCTCGCCATACTCGGGCACGGTGTCGACGCGGTTGGTCGCGACGAACTGCGGGCTGATCCAGCGCGTGCGCATCGCGTCGAGAACGTTGGGAAAGTAGTGGGTCACGAAGTCGTACGCGGGCTCGCCATTGATTGACAGCGTGTCGTAGAAGCCCTCGTGGCCCTCCACGAATTCCTCGACAGCAATCGAATCGGCGGAGCCGAAGCTGACCAGGGCGGCGTCGAGCTCCTCCGCGCCGTCGACACGGACCGTGCCGGAGGCGCCGGCCGCGGCGCGCGGCTTGAGAATCAGTGGATAGCCGACCGTGGCGGCGAAGTCGCGCACCTCGCCGGCGGTACGCGCAGCTGTGGAGGCCGCCGTGGGGACACCCGCGGCGCGCAGCACCTCCTTCATCGACGGCTTGTCGCGGCACAGCCATGCGGTACGCACCGAGGTGCCCGGGATGTCGCAGTTCTCGCGCACCTGCGCGGCGGCCATGGTGTGCGCTTCGACGACGGCCTCGAGGCGGTCGACCCAGAGGCGTTCCTGTACCCAGTGGACCGCGTCGGTCATGGCCCCGACGTCGGTGACGTTTGCCACCTGGTGGTAGTGGAGCATCCATCCCCGGAGGTCGGGGTCGAGCTGGTCGAGCGGGCGCTCACCAATGCCGATGACCGTGGCGCCGGCCTCGGCCAGGCCGCGCACGAACTCGCGCTGGTTGGGTGGAAATGCCGGTTCGACGAAGATGACGTTCACTGCGCCGATCCTACCGGCGCGGTCAGCCCGGGGGCGGTTGGGCACGCCTAGACTGCCCCGCGTGCCGACCGCCGTGTTCGTCGCCCCCTTCCTACTTGACGCCACCGTGCGTTTCATCGATGCGGCCGCTTCGCTGCCCGGCGTCCAGCTCGCCCTGGTCAGCCAGGATCCGGCCGAGAAGCTGCCCCAGGCCGTCCGCGCCAAGCTCGCTGCGGACTGGCGGATCGACGATGGCACGGACGCCCAGCAGATCGCCGACGCAACCCGCGGCCTGGCGGCTCGACTCGGGGGCGTCGATCGTCTCGTCGGCATGCTTGAGCAGTTGCAGGTACCGCTCGGCGAGGTGCGCGTCGCGCTCGGGATCCCTGGGATGAGCGCAGAGGTTGCGCGGAACTTCCGCGACAAGTCGCGCATGAAGGACGTGTTCGCCGCCCACGACGTCCCCTGTGCACGCCACGGAGTCGCCACGTCGGCCGCGCAGGCCTCCTCGATCGCCCACCAGGTCGGGTTGCCCGTCGTAGTCAAGCCGCCGTCCGGCGCAGGTGCTCGCAGCACATTCCGGGTGGACGTCGCCGACCAGCTCGAGGGTTGGCTGCGTGTCGACCCGCCGACCGCCGCCGCGCCCGCCCTCATCGAGGAGCTCGTCAGCGGCACGGAGCACAGCTTCGACAGCGTCGTCATCGACGGGCGCGTGGTGTGGCATTCGATATCGTCGTACCTGCCAACGCCACTCGAGGTTCTCGAGAACCCGTGGGTGCAGTGGGCCGTGCTGCTGCCCCGCTCCATCGAGGGGCCGGAGTACGGCGCCATCCGCACGGCCGCCGCACGCGGGCTGAGTGCACTGGGGATCGACACCGGCTTCACGCACATGGAGTGGTTCCGCTTGCGCGAGGGCCGCATCGCACTGTCTGAGGTGGCGGCTCGGCCACCCGGCGCACAGTTCACGTCCCTGCTGTCGTACGCCCACGACACCGATATGTACACCGCCTGGGCCAGGTTGGAGATCCTCGGTGACTTCGATCCACCGCAGCGTCGTCACGCCGTCGGCGCCGCCTACCTGCGCGGCCAGGGGCAGGGCGTGGTGCGGGGTGTGCACGGGCTTGACGTGCTCCAGCAGGAGCTCGGCGCGCTGGTCGTCGAGGCACGGCTGCCGAGCGAGGGGCAGCGGCGGAGTGAGGGGTACGAAGGTGAGGGCTACGTCATCCTGCGCCACGCCGACACCGAGGTTGTCGCGGCGGCACTGCGGAGGGTCGTCGAGGTGGCGCGCGTCGAGATGACGGGCTGATCGCCATGCGCACGGTGTTGATGATTTCGCCCGGGTACCCGGCGGAGATGCCCTTCTTCGTGCGCGGGCTGGCATCGACCGGTGCGCGGGTCATCGGAGTCGGCGACCAACCCGTCGACGCGCTCCCCGAGATGAGTCGCGAGCACCTCGCCGCCCACTGGCACGTCCCGTCGTTCGCCAATGAGCAGGGCATCCTCGACGCAGTCCGCGAGCGGGCACGACAGGTCCACATCGACCAGGTGGAGTCGCTGTGGGAGCCCACCATGGTGCTGGCCGCGCGGCTGCGCGAGCTGCTCGGCGTGCCCGGCATGAATGTGGCGCAGACAATCCCCTTTCGCGACAAGGAGGAGATGAAGCGCGTTCTCGACGCCGCACGGATCCGCACTCCGCGCCACCACAGCGCAAGGACCTCGCCCGGCGTCCGCGAGGCTGCGCTGGCGATCGGCTTCCCGATCATCATCAAGCCGATCGCCGGAGCGGGTTCGGCGCACACCCACCGGGTCGACGACTTGGCTCAGCTCGAAGAAATTCTCCCGCAGCTTGCCGGGGTACCCGAGGTGAGCGTGGAGGAGTTCGTCGACGGCGACGAGTTCACCTTCGACACGATCTGTGCTGACGGACGGGTGCTGTACGAGAACATCTCAGCGTACCGACCGCGACCCCTGATCGCGCGCTCACTCGAGTGGATCAGCCCGATCACGCTGGCGCTGCGCGACCCCACCGTTGACCACCTCGCCGGCGGCCGGCAGATGGGTCACGCGGTACTGAGCGCGCTGGGCTTCCGCGACGGCTTCACCCACATGGAGTGGTACCGCACCGCCGACGGCGAGGTGGTGTTCGGTGAAATCGGGGCACGCCCACCGGGGGCTCGCACGGTCGATGTGATGAACTACACGTGCGACAGCGACCTGTACACCCGCTGGGCCGAGGCGGTGGTGCTCGGCGAATTCACCGAGCCTGTGGTGCGGAGTTACAACGCCGCGGCGGTGTGCAAGCGCGCTCAGGGCAACGGGCGCATTCGCGCGGTGGAGGGCCTGGGCCGCCTGCTCAGCGAATTCGGCGAGTGGGTGACCGCCGTCGACCTGCTTCCCATCGGCGCCCACCGGCGTGACTGGCGCCAGACGCTGCTCTCGGACGGTTGGGTCATGGTTCGTCACCCCGAGCTGGCGTCCTGTATCGAGATCGCCGACCGGTTCGCAACCGACCTGCGGATCTACGCCGGCTGACCGTCGCGATCCTGTTGCGCAGCAAGCGGGGAGCCCCGTCGCAGCGGCCCCTCCTCGTTGCGGAGCTCGGCGACCAGGCTGTCGACGACGTCGAGCAGGTTGCCGCCGTCGGCGACCACCTCACGCTGGCGGAGATAGCTCGGGCCGCGCTCGAGGATGACCAGGGTGTCCTGCAGCTCGGCGTGGCAGCCGAGCCGCCGTGCGATCGGGCTCAGCTCCTCGACGAGCTCGGCCAGTGCGTCACGGATGGGCACGGTCGTGCCCTCGTCGTCAACGATGATCGAGGCCCCGACACCGTGGCGCGCGGCGCGCCACTTGTTCTCCCGCACCACCCACGCCTTGGGGATGGGAAGCGTGTAGCCACGGTCCAGCAGCATGTCGAAGCGCTGAACCAGGCATTGGCTGAGCGCCGCGACCACCGCCACCTCGCGCAGGGTGGGCAGCCCGTCGCAGATGCGCAGCTCGACGGTGCCAAAACCGGGGTGCGGACGGATGTCCCACCACACCTCGCGGATGCTGGCGATGGTTTTCGCGGCGATGAGTGTGTCCATGAAACGCTCGAACTGCGCCCACCCCGAGAGCTGCCAGGGCGGTCCCGCTGTCGGCAGGCCCTCGAAGACCTTGGAGCGCGTCGATGCGAGCCCGGTGTCCTGGCCCATCCAGTACGGGCTCGACGCACTCAGCGCCAGGAAGTGCGGGATGTACGCGGAGAGCGCGTTCACCATCGCGATCGCCTTCTCCCCACTGCGCACCCCGACATGCACGTGGATACCGAAGATCTGCATCTGTCGCGCCGGCCACTGCATGTCATCGACGAGGCGCTGATAACGGTCGTTGGGGGTGATCTCCTGGTGCACCGGGTCGCTGAATGGATGCGTGCCGGCGCACATCAGGAGCAGGTCGCGGCGCGCCGTGTACGTGGTCACCTCGGCCAGCGTCGCGGCGAGGTCGGCACGAGCCTCGCTTACGCTGTGGCAGATGCCGGTGATGATCTCGATCGTCGACTGGAGCAGCTCCGGCTTGGCCTTGGGATGCACACCATCGGGGTGCCCCTCGCCCATCTCGATGAGGAGCTCGTGGGCGCCTTTGACCAGCTCGCGGGACTGCGGGTCGATGATCGCCAGCTCCATCTCGACACCGAGGCTGGGACCAGCACTGGAGGCGAAGTGGATGGGCATGGCTACGCCGATGCCGCCACGCGCTGGTCGTGGGCCCACAGCTGCAGCAGACCGCGGAAGTGCGCGAGGAACGTCTCGCGCTCGTGCACTGGGTAGGTCGAGACAACGGTGTTGACGAGCAGACGGTCGAAGTCCGCGCTCTCCACCCACTCCACACTCGCCTCATCGACGTGTGCGAGGTGCCGAGCGCAGAACTCGGTGTAGCGGTCGACCTCGAGCTGACTGTCGGCGAGCCGGCGGTACTCCGCGAGCTTGGCCGCGTAATCCAGGTCGCTGTTGTCTGCAATGGAGAAGTACTTCTGAGTGTCGAGGTCGACCGTCGGGCGCCGCCCGGTGACGCAACAGAAGATGGACCACTTCAGAAGCGCCCGGATCGCCCACGGGAAGTAGTAGTGGAGGCTTGTCACGGCGAGGTCAGGGGTGGCGTTCGCGTAGTCGATCGGGTAGACCACGCCATCCTTGATCAGGGTTTCGCAGCTGTTCAGCTCCCACCGGAAGAAGGCGTTGACCAGCCGTGCGATGGTCACCACCTCCTGCCCGACGTCGGCGGTGAGGAAGTTGTGGGCCACCGAATAGCGCGCGTGCATGGGGCGTGACGGGTTGAACCGCATCACCATGGTCTCCGCGCCGATCCCGAGGCTGCGTGAGAACACGTCAAAGTCCTCCACGGCCGCCTGCAGATGCATGAG
>JALZAG010000119.1 GCA_030948445.1 Candidatus Dormiibacterota bacterium | reverse complement strand
CTCCTCGAGCTCCTTGATCAGGGATGCCTCGGTGTACCGCGGCGGCGGCTGGGTGAAGTGCTGCTCGCGGACAAACTCGACGCAGGGCAACTGCTCGCCGGACTCGAGCGCAGGGAGCATGCGCTCGCCTCGTTCCTTGTCCTTGTCCTTGTCCTCCTCGCGCTTCCACACCTTTTGAAAGCCGTCGAACTGCAGTACGGAACCACTCGCCCTGAAGAGGAACTCGCCGGCAGCGAGTGAGGCGCGCGTGTTGAGGAAGCGAGCTGCAGCCATCTGGCTGGCCATGAATCGGCGCCAGATCAGGTCGTACACGCGGTACTGCGCGGGGTCGAGCTGATCGCGCAGAGACTCCGGCGTCCGCGTCACGTCGGTGGGCCGGACGGCCTCGTGCGCGTCCTGGACATTGGCCGCGACCGCGCGCTGCTTGGCCGTGCCGCTGCGCAGATACTGCTTGCCGAACTGCGCGGTGATGTGATCGGCAGCCTGTGCCTTGGCGACGTCGCTGATCCGCGTCGAGTCGGTGCGCATGTAGGTGATCAGTCCGACCGGGCCTGCACTGCCCAGTTCCACGCCTTCGTACAGCTGCTGCGCGAGGCTCATGGTCCGTCGCGGCGAGAGCCGGAGTCGCGTGCTGGCATCCTGCTGGAGTGTGCTCGTGGTGTACGGGACGGGCGCCTGGCGCGACGTCTCTCGACTGTCAATGCCCTCAACCACGAAGCGCGGTGTTGCAGGTGTCGGCCTCCCATCGGCATCGATCCCCAGGGCCTGGGCGACAGCCGTGGCCTCGGCTTCCGTGCCGAGTTCCAGCTTGTCGACGTCAGCCGCCGGCGTGTCGGCCCGCCGGCCGACCAGCCGCGCCGCGAACGTGGTCTTATCCTTCTCCAGGATGGCGTCGACAGTCCAGGACTCCTTGGTGACGAAGGCGGTGATCTCCGCTTCGCGGTCCACCACCAGGCGAACAGCCACGGACTGCACCCGCCCGGCGGAGAGCCCGGTCCGGACCTTGCGCCAAAGGAGCGGGCTGAGCTTGTAGCCGACCAACCGGTCGATCACCCGGCGTGCCTCCTGGGCGGAGACGAGCCCGCGATCGATCTTGCGCGGCTCGGCCAGCGCGGCCTCCACCGCGCCCTTGGTGATCTCGTGGAAGACGACGCGGTCGGGGTTGTCGAGCTTCAGGGCTTGGGCGATGTGCCAGGCGATCGCCTCGCCTTCGCGGTCGGGGTCCGCTGCCAGCAGGGTGCTGTCGGCCTTCCGCGAGGCAGCCTGGAGCTCCTTGATCTGCTTCTCCTTGCCCTTGATCACCTGGTACTCGGGCACAAAGCCGGCGTCGATGTCGACCCCGATCTTTGACTTGGGCAAGTCGCGGACGTGTCCCATCGACGCCTTCACCGTGTAGCCGGCTCCGAGGAACTTGCCGAGGGTGCGCGCTTTGGAAGGAGACTCGACGATGATCAGACGGTTGGGCATCTCAAGGGGGAGTGTCGCGCCTTGGGGCGCGGAGGCGGCCGGCAGGAGCCGAGGCCGGCCGGATGATAACAACGGGTCCAAGCGCCGTCCCGGGTTCGCGAGACAGGGTCGGCTCCTTAAAAGGTACGCGCAACCAGCCCCCTGCAAACATCGGTGATGGCGCCGCGCAGCTGGAGCGTGGTCAGGATCGTCCCCAGTGCGGCTGCCCCGATGCCGAGCGCAGCGGCGAGGTCGTCGGGGTGAACCGGGTCGCCCTCGAGCAGTTCGAGGACCCGAGCGAGCAGCGGATCGGGCCCGAGGTCAAGAATGTCGCCCTGTTCAGCGCCCGACCAGCCAGCGCCAGGCGCGAGCATGCCGCGACGCAGTCGCGGCACGGCGTCGAACAGGTCGGCGACTCCGAGGTAGGGCCGCACCCCATCCCGGATGAGCAGGTTGGTACCGACCGAGCTCGGGCTGCGGATGGACCCGGGCACCGCGAGCACCTCCCGGCCGAGATCGGCGGCCCAGCGGGCGGTGCTGAGTGCGCCGCTCTTGGCAGTGGCCTCGACGACCACCAACGCCTCGGCGAGCGCTGCGATGATTCGGTTGCGCTGCGGGAAGCGCCAGCCGATCGGCGGCTCGGACCCGCCGCCCTCTGAGACGACGCAGCCGCTCTGCGCGATCTGGTCACGGAGTTGGCGGTGCTCGCTCGGGTAGCAGAGGTCGATGCCGCACCCGAGCACCGCGACGGTGAGACCGTTGCCGTGGAGCGCGCCGCGGTGGGCGGCACCGTCGACGCCCCTGGCCATGCCGCTGACCACCGTGACGCCGGCAGCGGCGAGGTCGACCGCGATGTCCCGTGCCGTGAGCAGACCGCCCGGCGTGGCGCGCCGTGACCCGACCACTGCCACGCACGGCGCGTGGGCCGGCGGCAGCACACCACGCAGCCACAGCGTTGCCGGGGGTTCCTGCAGATGCTCGAGGCGTTCCGGCCATCCGGGCGCGCCCCTCTCCAGCCGAGTCGCTGTCGCGGTGACGCTCACGTCACCACCGGTTCACCGCGGAAGCGGAGCGCTTCGCCGACGTCGCTCTCCGCCACCTCAGCGGAGCCGCGCAGGTCCGCGATGGTGCGCGCGACTCGCAGGACGCGGAAGAAGCCGCGCGCACTCAACTGCATCCGCTCTCCCGCAAGTGCCAGCAGGCGCGTCGCCGCCGGGGATGCGCCTGCGGTGGCCTGCAACACCGCGCCATCGAGGGCGGCGTTGCTTGCCCGCGCTGGGCCGCCGGGGTTGCGCGCTGCCTGGCGCGCGCGTGCCGAGCTGACGCGTTCACGCACGGATGCCGACTCCTCCCCGCCGCCACCGTCGAACAGCTCGCGGAATCGTTGCCTCGGCACATCGATGAAGAGGTCGATCCGGTCACGGATGGGACCGCTCAGCCGGCTGGAGTACTCCCCGAGCGCCCGCGGCGTGCAGCTGCAACCGTTTTCGTCGCCGAGGTGGCCGCACGGGCACGGGTTGGCGGCGGCCACGAGCATGAAGTGTGCCGGGAAATGCACCGCGCCCCGCGAGCGCACCACGCTGACCGTGCGCTCTTCCAACGGTTGCCGAAGCGCCTCGAGGTGACTGCGCGAAAACTCGCAGACCTCGTCCAGGAACAGCACGCCGCGGTGTGCAAGACTGATCTCGCCGGGCCGCGCGAGCCCGCTGCCGCCGCCGATCAACCCAGCGCGGGAGACGGAGTGGTGCGGGGCGCGGAACGGCGGTCGGGTGGCCGTTGGCGGGCGCTCGCGCAGCGCACCCCGCAGGGAGTACAACGCCGCCACCTCGAGTGACTCGTCGCCGTCCAGATCGGGCAGAAGGGAGCAGAAAGCCCGCGCGAGCATGGTCTTTCCGCTCCCCGGCGGCCCCACCATCAACAGGTTGTGGCCACCCGCGGCAGCAATCTCGAGTGCCCGCTTGGCCTGCTCCTGCCCACGCACCGCCGCCAGGTCGGTGGTCCCCTCCATCTCTGCCCGGGGTCCGGGCGATGCCAGGGGCAGCGGGTCGCTGCCGTCGAGGTGGCTGACGCAGCGGGCCAGCGACGCCACGCCGACCACCTCGAGCGACTCCACCAGCGCCGCCTCGGCTGCGTTCTCCTCGGCGACGACCAGGCGCCGAATCCCGGCAGCGCGAAGGCAGCGGGCCATCGGAAGCACCCCCGTCACCGGGCGCACCGAGCCATCGAGCGCGAGCTCACCGATGAACCCGACCCCGTCCAGGCGAAGGGCCCGGTTCTCGAGGCAGAGGACCGCCATGGCGATCCCGAGGTCGAAGCCGGTGCCCTCCTTGGGCACCTCCGCCGGCGCCAGGTTGACCGTCAGGCGCCGGTGCGGGAACTCGAAGCCTGCGTTGCGGATCCCCGCCTTGACTCGCTCGCGGGCCTCCTGGATGGCCCTGTCTGTGAGGCCCACGATGGTGAAGTTGGGAAGTCCGTTGGCCACGTCGGCTTCGATCAGCACGGGGACGCCGGCGAGGCCGTGGACGCTACAGGCGACGGCACGAGCAAGCATACACAGCATTGTAGTACTGCGCCCGTGTGTAGGTGCGCCGCCTCGGGTAGGCTTTTGCCGATGAGCCGACGTCGCCGTCTTGCGCTCGCAGGCCTGGCCGCCCTGGTGGGTGGTTCCGGGGTCCTTCATCTGGTGGTGCCTCGGCCGTACCTGCGAATCGTCCCCGCGCCCCTGACGTCGTGGCGGTCAGAGGTGGTGATCGTCAGTGGCATCGCCGAAATCCTCTGCGCACTGCTCCTGCTGCTACCGAGAACGCGCAGGATCGGCGCGTACGCGACCGCCGCACTCTTGGTCGCCGTGTTCCCCGCCAATGTGCAGATGGCACTTGATGGCGGCGTCGGCGACGCCGGCTTCCCGGCCAACAGCGCGGCGCTGGCGTGGTTGCGGCTGCCGCTGCAGGTGCCGTTGATCTGGTGGGCGCTGAGCTTTGCCCGCGCAGCTCCCACTCAACCCGGCGAGGCAGTCAATTCAGTGACCTGACCCTGCGCCTGGCAGCTCAGGCGTCGGAGACGGCGTCCCTGATGTGCTCGCAGCGGGTCACCGCCAGGTGGTCGTCGAGGAGCAACCCAAGGACGTCGATGCGGCAGGGTTGCTTCTGCCGCTTGGTTGCCGCCCGATATGTCTCCAACAGCATCCGCAGCTTCTGCCGCTTGCGGGCGTCAACAGCCTCCTCGGGCAGGCCGAAGCCGACACCGCGCCGGGCCTTCACCTCGACGACCACCAGCGTGTCGCCGTCCTCGGCGACGATGTCGATCTGCCCGATGCGGCTTCGCCAGTCGCGCGCGAGGATCCGAAAGCCCTGCTCCTTGAGGTGGTGCAGCGCCATGTTCTCGCCGGCGTGGCCCACCCGTTCGCGCAGCGGCCGCGCGGGCGGAAGCTGCTCGGGCGCGCCCCGGCCGCGGTCAGC
This sequence comes from Candidatus Dormiibacterota bacterium, assembly GCA_030948445.1. The sequence goes on along the minus strand of JALZAG010000119.1, from coordinate 1,916 downwards.
CGTTGTCGGTCTCCGAGTCAGCCGCGCTGGCAACCTCGACCGGCTTGGGCTTGGTCTCGGCTGGTGCTGGCTCCTCGAGCGGGGCGACGGCCTCGTCGTCCACGTCGTCCGCCCCGAGGCTGGGGTCTGTGACCGGGATCTCGTCGATGAGCTCGTCGAGATCAGCATCCTGCGTCTCGCCGGTCAGTGCTGTCGCGTCTCGCCTGCTCACCATCGACGAGCCGCCGATCGGTTCGCGGCGCTCGCGGATGCGGGCCCGCTTGCCGACCTTGTCACGCAGGTAGTAGAGCTTGGCGCGACGGACGTCGCCGTGGCGGAGCACCTCGATCCGGTCGAGCCGGGGCGAGTGCACCAGGAAGGTGCGCTCGACGCCGACGCCGTGGGAGACGCGACGCACCGTGAAACTGGTGTGCAGACCAGTGGTGCCGTTGACGGCGATGACCACACCCTCGAACACCTGGATGCGTTCGCGCGTTCCTTCGACGACCTTGACGTGCACGCGCACGGTGTCGCCGGAGCGCAGAACCGGAACCTCCGGCTTCTCCTGCTCGCGTTGGAGCAGGTCGATGACATTCACTTGTTTCCTCCGGGAACCGCGCGCAACCGTACCAGATCTGGTCGGCGGCGCCGAGTTGACTCTTCACTCTGCTGGCGGCGCCATGCAGTGATGGCGGCGTGATCACCGTTGCGGAGGATCGCCGGCACCTCCTGCCCCTCGAACTCCGCGGGCCTCGTGTACAGCGGCGGCTCGAGACCGCCGCCAACAGTTCCACTGAATGTCTCTTGGTCGAGCGACTCGGGCGAACCCACCACGCCGGGAATGAGCCGCGCGGTCGCCTCGATGACTGCCATCGCCCCCACCTCGCCGCCGCTCAACACGTAATCGCCCACCGAGATCTCTTCACCGATCTCCTGGCGGGCGCGCTCATCGACACCCTGGTATCGCCCGCAGACCAGCAGCACCGCCGCCTCGCTCGCCAGCTCGCGCGCGACGTCCTGGGTGAAGACTCGGCCCTGCGGCGAGAGAAGAATGGTGCGAATCGCGGGGACCTCGTCACGCAGAGCACGCACCGCGCGGATGATCGGCTCGGGCTTGAGCACCATGCCGCCCAGCCCACCGAACTGCATGTCGTCGACCTGGCGGTGCCGGTCGGTGGTGTGCTCGCGCAGGTCGTGAACGTGGAGCTCGACACTGCCGGCCGCGAGGGCGCGCCCCACGACACCGACGCCGAGCGGGCCCGGGAAGACGGCAGGAAAGATGCTGAGAACGTCGAAGCGGATCACGCGTCATCCTCAGGCCACGGGGTGACCACCACGATGCCGCGCTCGACGTCAACTCCCTGTACCCATTCGCGTACCAGCGGGTAGCGACGCTCCTGCGAGCCCGCCACGACCACGATCACATCGCTGGACGGCTGCTCCTCGACGTCACGCACCAGGCCGAGGTCCTCGCCTGTATCGGTCACGGCGCGCAGTCCCACCAGCTGCCAGATGAACCATTCGTCGTCTGCCAGCACGCGAGCCTGCGAGGGCAGGACGCAGAGGTAGTCGCCGCTCAGGGCCGCCACCTGCTCGCGGGTGGGCAGCTCCTCGAGCATCAGCAGGATCTCGTCACCATCGACCGGGCGAGACGCCGCCACGGTGAGTCGGCGCTGCTCCCGCTCGGCGACCAGCACGGTCCCGCGCGCAAACCGCTGCAGGTCACCACCGAGCATCTGCACCCGCACCTCGCCCCGCACACCGTGCGCACGGCGCACATGCGCGACTCGCAGCAGCGCCGGCGCTGCTAGCATCGATGCGGGCGACGCTTCAGGCATGACGCCCTCCGTCGGCAAGCTCCACCTGCACGCGCTCGTGCTTGCGCAGCCCGGCGGCGCGCACCACCGCGCGGATTGCCTCGATGTTGCGGCCACCCT
>JALZAG010000117.1 GCA_030948445.1 Candidatus Dormiibacterota bacterium | reverse complement strand
CACACCTCCGTCCGACGGTACGCGACGTCAGCGATGGATGATCGATTCGCGGTCCAGTGATCGCTGACCTCGCCCCCACCCCAAGAAGCGCCGCGAACCGAGAGGGTCGCGGTGCTCTCTTTTTTTCTGGTGTGGTCGGTGCGCCGGCGGTGCCTCGGCGCCGCATCGCAGCCGCGGAGTGCTGGACGGCATACTCGCCGACATGCCTGTCATCGCGGCCAGAAGTCTCGTCAAGCGCTACGGAAACCTGGCGGCCGTGGACGACATCAGCTTCGAGGTGGAGGCCGGCGAGGTCTTCGGGATGCTCGGACCCAACGGAGCCGGCAAGACCACCACCATGGAGATGCTCGAGGGCCTGCGGATCCCCGATGCGGGCACCGCAACCGTGCTGGGCTCCGACGTGGTGCGCGAGGCGCGCGCCATCAAGGCCCGCATCGGCGTCCAGCTGCAGGCCACGGCGCTTCCGCCCCTGACCAAGGTGCGCGAGGCAATTGATCTCTTCGGCGCCCTGTATCCCTCCGCTCGGGCGACGGCCGACCTCATCAAGGAGTTCGACCTCGTCGAGAAGGCGGACAGCTACGCAAGTGACCTCTCGGGCGGGCAGATGCAGCGGCTCTCGATCGCCCTGGCGCTGGTCAACGACCCTGAGGTGGTGTTCCTCGACGAGCCCACCACGGGCCTGGACCCGCAGGCCCGGCTCAACATCTGGGATGTCGTCGAGGGGATCCGCAGGCGTGGCAAGACAGTGGTGCTGACCAGCCACTCCATGGAGGAGGCCGAGCGCCTCTGTTCGCGCGTCGCGGTCATCGACCACGGCCGGGTCGTCGCCCTCGACACCCCGGCGAGCCTCATCGCCGCGCATGCGCCCGGCACGACGATCGAGTTCGACGCACCGCACGGTGTCGACGAGGTCGCGCTGGCGGGCATAGACGGTGTCGACAGCGTGGCTGTGGATGGCCGCATTCGCGTGTCCACCCGCACCCCCGAGCTGGTCTTGCGCGCCCTGCTCACCCCTGATGCGGCGTGGCTGCATCGTGGCGGTCCGGAGGGGTCGGCGAGCATTCGCGACCTGCGTGTGCGTCAGGGAACGCTCGAGGACGTCTTCATCGCCCTCACGGGCCGGAGCCTTCGCGCGTGAGGGCTTTCCGCGCGCTGACCATCAACACAGTACGCTCGGGGCTGCGCAACCGCGTCGCGTTGTTCTTCACCCTGGGGCTGGCCGTTCTGTTCATGGTGATCTTCGGCGAGCTCTTCGGCGGCAACAACTTCAGCATCACCTACGGCGTGGTCGACGCGGATCACTCGGCACAGTCTCAGCAGCTTGTGGCGGCGCTCGCGCACATCAAGGGCGTGGCCGTCGAACAGGGATCGCAGGACGCCGAGGTGAGCAGGCTGAAAAAGAACAACGTCGACGTGGTGGTCGATATTCCCCGTGGTTTCGGCACCGCGCTCACCGATCCTGCCGCCACGCCTGTGGAGGTGGTGCCCTTCCAGGGCAGTCAGACCTCGACGACGGCGTCGATTGCCGACCAGATCCTCGCGCAGGTGCTCGCCGGCTTCAGCGCGAAAGGCACTCCCCCGGTCAGCCTCGCGATTCCGCGGTCGGCGTCCGTGAACGTGCTCACCGCGATCGACTACTTCCTGCCGGCGATGATCGCGTACATCATCCTGCAGAGCGGGATCAACTACGTGGCCATCGGGCTTGCCGACCTGCGTGCACGCAAGGTTCTACGCCGTTTCCGGGCCACGCCCCTGCAACCTGCCCAGATCCTCGGAGCCCAGATCGCCGGTGGGGCCGTGACGGTCGTGCTCCAGCTCGTCGTGCTCATTGTCGTCGGGCTGGTGTTCTTCCAGGCGAAAACGTATGGCTCGTGGCTAGTCGCTGTCGTGCCCATGTTCGTCGGCACCGCGGCGTTCGTCGGCATCGGCTTCCTGCTCGTCAGCGCTGCGCGCACCAGCGAGGCGGCGCGCGGGCTCTCGTCGATGGTTGCGTTCCCGATGATGTTCCTGTCGGGCGTGTTCTTTCCGATCACCACGCTGCCGAGCTGGCTGCAGACCGCCGTCCATGTGCTGCCGCTCACCTGGCTCACAGACGCCATGCACAGGGTGATGAACGACGGGGCCGGCCTCTCAGAGATCGCGCTCGACCTCCTGGTTCTGGCGGGGTGGGCGGTGACGACCTTCGCCCTCGCCATCTGGCGGTTCCGCTGGGACTGACGGGTTTACAGGTCCGCCTCGATCACGGAGCGGGTGGCTGGGGCGGTGAATCCGGTTCAGCCGTTGGTGGTTGCGGCGGGGCCGGTGCCGCCGAAGCCGCTGCCGCAGGTTCAACGGTCCGCCCGCAAGCCGAGCAGAACTTCGCCCCAGCCGCGAGCGGCGCGCCGCAGTCCGCGCACGCGTGTGCCTCTGCGGCCGGGACGGCTGCGCCACAGCTTGCACAGAATCGTGCGCCGGCCGCGTTCGCGGTCCCACACGACGGACACGTGACCGACGCTGCTGCACCGTTTGCTGGGGTGGACGGTTGGTACCCGCCTCCGCCTCCGGCGAACCCGGGCGCCGGCGGCGGCGTGGGCCCGACGCCCGGCATCTGGGTGGCCTGGCCACCGACGCCGAGGCCGGCGCCGAGGAATGCGCCGCCGAGGGCCTGGCCGCCCTGGGACATGCCCTGCCCCGCGCCCAGCTGCAGTTCACCTGCCGCGTACTGCTGGAAGGAACCGGCGAGCCGAGAGTAGGCGGTGTCGCGCGCCAGCGTCTTGAGTTGCCCTTCGTCCTCGTCGCCGAGGCTGATGGTGAAGTTCCCCATCCGTGCCACCGACAACCCGTAGGCGGCGAGTTGCTGTGCTGACAGAGAGATCACGTCCGCCTCCACCTCGGGGACGTACGCGGCCAGACCGAGGATGGGCCAGCCCTTGCCGACGACGTGCTGGGTGACATCGGTCCGGAGCACCTTGAGAAGCTGCTGGGCGACCCAGTCGGTGATGGCGTCGTTGTTGGTCACGTCGACGGTGCCCGTCAGGTTGGTGAGCAGGACGGTGGGATCGACGACCTTCAGCGAGTACTCGCCGTACACCCCAAGTGACACCACCAGCCCCGTCACCGGATCCTGGACGTTGTCGATCCGGCCGCCGAACTTGAGGTCGGGGTATTCGCGACTCCCCACGAAGTAGATCTCGACTCGGTAGAGGTTCCCACCGGTGAGGTGGTCGGCGAAGATCCCGAGGAAGGGAATCTCGGTGGCATCAAGGCGGTGCCGGCCCGGCGGCAGCGTGCCCTTCACCTCGCCTTGGTACATGAAGACGGCGACCTCGTCCGGGGCAACGATGGCGTTGCTGAACCGGCGGATGTTGAGATCGGGCCACTTGAAGACGATCTGACCCTTGCGGTTGTCCGGAACCGCGATGTTTTCGCGCTGGGACGGAAAGAAGCTGGGCATCACAGGCCTCGGGTGTGGGCGTTCACAACCATTATCTGCGCTGCGCATCGCGATCAAACCCAGCGAAGCGCAGAGGAGTCTTCACAGCCTCGTTGCGGGCCGGTGTCCGGGCGTCGGTCGCTCCCGGCCGAGAATGGGACCGCGGGCGTGCCGCACGCCGTTCAATCCAACGGGCCGATGTCAATCCGGTGAAGGCGAGAAGGCCTCGCACCGGCTCGTGACCGCCCCGTGACCGGACCATGGCGGCGCTGGCAGACGGTATCGGCCACATTTCGACACATGCGCCCTGGAGGCATTTCTCACCCGTGATCGCCACCAACGAGGCCGTCGACGTTCTTCGCCACGGCTGGCAGGACGCTGCCAGCACCCTGGCGGCCGACGTCCCCGAGGTCGCCGAACTACTCCAGGCGCGCCTCGAGATGGCCATCGCCACCGACCGGCTGGACGAGATACACCTCCTCGACACCATCCAGGAGGTGGAGTCGGTGACCTCCCGCGCCGGGAGCCCGTCGGGCCAGGCGCTGGCCCGCCGCCTGCGCCGAACCGTGTACGAGTATCTGCTCGCCCTCGACGCCGCCCGACCACTGGAGACGGCCAAAGCACCGGTCGACCAGCCGGCAAGGGTGCACGGCAGCCCCATGGTGGGGGCGGAGGAGGTCGCCGCGCTCGGGCATGCGTCGCGGGCACCGACGGAAGATGCCCACGACGCGGCGGCCGACAACGAGATCGCCGAGGCTGATGTCCCGACCGCTGAGGGCAGCCCGCAACTCGGCCATCAGGAAGAGCCGGAGGCCGTCCTGGAGCCCGCCGACAAGACGCAGGTCGATGCCGAGGACCAGGCCACCACCGAGGGGCCAGCGTCGCGACGACGCTTCGTTCTGCGGCGCAGGCAACGTCACGCGCCCACGAGGATGGTCGCCGTCGACCCCGAGAACGAGTCGGGCATCGTCAACCTGGACCAGGCGGCGACCCTCCCTCTGGAGACGGAGGCGCCCGAGCCCAACTGGCGGTTCACACCCCCCGCCGAGCCCGCGATGTTCGACGGCGGCCTCGACCTCGACCATGACCTCGCCGATGACGATGACCCCGCTGCCGCGGACGTCGACGCCGAGGTGCCGCCTTCGTGGGTGGACCCGGACGGCGATGACCAACTCGATTCCCCTCCAGCGGCCACGGAGATGGGGCTCGCCACGGCGGCTCCGCCGACCGATACGACTGCCGACGTCACGCCAACCTTCGTGGCGCCGCGCGCAGGGTTCCACATCGTCGAAGACGCTCCCCCGCATCGGGTTGACCACGAGGAGTCGCGCCTCGAGATGCCGGTCTTCACCGCCGATGAGGGGAGCAACGGCTCGATTCCTTCCGCCGTTGTCGACGCGGCTGATGGTGAACCGAACGGCGGTGCCGACACCAATACCCAGCCCGAAGGCGTTGCCAGCACCGTTGCCGAGCAGGTCGACGACGTACCTCAGGTCACCGCGCCCCCCGCACCTCCTGAGATCGCGCCCGGCGATAGCGGGGATTTTCTCGCCTGGCGCGCCCCGATCGCCCCGCCCGACCACGCCGACCAGGCCGCCGCACCAAAGTCTGAGCCCAACAGGATGGAGCGGCCCGTGGACACCGCCTCGTCGGCGCCGCCACCGGTGCCCGCGCCGCCCGAACCCGCAAGCCCTCCCCCACCCGTCCAATCTGCTCAGGCAGTTGATCCCGAGGAAGAAGATGGGGAGTCGCGAGGCTGGGGAGTGCGTAAGCACGGCGAGGTTCGTCCGACCCGCCGCGGAGTGCCCGCGCTCGCCGTCACCGCGGTTGAGGACGACCCGTTCGAGAACAACACGCGGCTGTCTGAGATGCGACGTCGCATCGAGGAGCGCCTCCGTCGCAAGCGCTGCGACGAGGCCGCTGCGCTGCTGCAGGAGATCGCCCAGGAGACGGGCGGCCGAGCGGTCGCTGAGCTGGCCATGAACGCTGGTGACCGATGCCGCACGCTCGGGAAGGCGAACGCAGCTCTCAACTGTTATCTCGCAGCTGCGCGGTCTGACCCGGTGTACGAGCTTCCGCTCAGCCGCCTCGCGGACATCTGCATCGACAACCAGGACACCGAGCTGGCTGTCTCATACCTCGAGCGCATCGCCCGCATCTATCGCTTTCGCGAGGAAGACCGCGCCGCTCTGCGCACCTACCGTCGCATCGCGACCATCGCTCCGCACCGCGAGGATGTCCTCACGCTGCTCATGAACGCACAGCGCACGGGTCAGCTCGAGTAGGAATTCCGCTCTCTTCATGACACGGCGTCAGAACCGGATCGGAGAGTCGATGGGTTTGTTACCGGACGGCGACACCGGATCGACGATCGTCGGCGACACTCGACCCACGAACAGATAGCGCGCCATCCGTCGCGACTGACGGTGCAGCGTCACAAGAACACGACACCGCATCAAGGGGAACTAGCGTTGGCCATTCAGCCCAATAAGCCGCAGAACCGGGTGTTCCTGATCGTGGGCATCGTCCTGGCCGCAGCAGCGGCCGCGGCCGTGCTCTTTGCGGTCAGTGGCACCGTCAGCAAGAACAACGTTCCCACCGCCAACGTCGTCGTGGCCAAGTCCTCGATCGCTGCTGGGACATCGATCACCCCGGACCTGCTCACCACCGCGCCACTTGCGCAGGGCAGCTTCCCGGCGGACACATTCACCGATCCGGGCCAGGCCGTGGGCAAGATCGCCCCGGTGACCCTGAGTGCCAACATCCCGCTCACCGCGTCGCTGTTCGCATCTGCGACCACAGGGACCCCGGGCACCGGTGTTGTGTCGCACCTCGACATCACCAAGGGATACGTCGCGCTCGCAATCCCAGCCGGTGTGACGCAGAACGGCATCGCCGGCCTCGTCGCCGAGCAGATGTCAGTTGGCTTCTACATCCAGCCTGAGGACCACATCGACATCCTGGTCGACCCTGGCGTGCCCAACAAGCCGGGCGTGCGCTACGCCTTTCAGGATGTGCGTGTCCTGCGTGCCGGTGCCTCGTCGGCTGCCCCCGCAGGCACGGCGGCCGCCACCGTCAACTCGTACATCATCGAGCTGCCCCGCAACCAGGCCGAGATCATGACCGCGCTGATCACAGGTCGGACCGGCACCCCCAACCAGATCACCCTGAAGTACGTGCTTCGTCCGCAGGCGGAGTGGGGCAAGCGTGACGGGACCAATGGCTTCGACAAGCCCAACTACGAGTCGAACGTCGGGACGCCGCTTGCACTGGGAGCCGATTCTCCGGTGACGGCGGACTCGCTCAACGCGCTCTTCCAGCACTGAGCTCTGGCTCGATGATCAGCAACCGATCTGACCACGGGAGCCGGCGATGACCCTCACGCTGCCCGCGATCGCCGCGGCGGTGCTCGCGGCCGGCACGGTCATGTCACTGACCGTGTGGGCCGCTGGGCGGCGGGTCACTGACGCCGACCGCGTCGCCGCTCGGCTGAGCCAGTACGGCCGGCCAGCCGAGGTGGCTGCCCCGCGCGTGCGCACGGGCAACCCCATCCGCGACCTGATCGAAACCGTCAGCAGCGCGATCGCTCCTCTGCTGGCACGATCGTCGCACACCGGCAAGCTTGCCGACGACCTGCAGAAGGCCGACCTCAAGCTGAAGTCGTCGGAGTGGGTGGTCGCGGTGGCCGGCGTGGGCATCGCGCTCGGTCTGCTGCTCACGCTGCGCTTCGGGACGCCGATCATGCTCCTGGTGGGCCCGGTGGCCGCATGGCTGTTCAGCGGTGTCTTCCTGAAGTTCCGCCAGGGTCGGCGCACCCGCGCGTTCAACAACCAGCTCGGTGACACCATCACCCTGCTCAGCAACGCTCTGAAGGCCGGCTACTCGTTCGCGCAGGCCTTGGCTTCGGTGAGCCGCAACGCGTCACCGCCAATCTGCGAGGAGTTCGCCCGCGCCACTCGTGAGATCGCGCTCGGCATCCCTGTCGACGACGCGCTCAACCACATGGTGCAGCGCAACAAGTCGGAGGACTTCGACCTCCTGGTGACCGCCGTGCAAATCCAGCGGGTCGTCGGTGGCAACCTTGCCGAGATCCTCGACACCATCGCGTACACCATCCGCGAGCGTGTACGCATCCAGGGTGAGATCCGCACCCTCACCGCGCAGGCGCGCGTCTCGGGCATCATCATCACGCTCTTGCCCTTCGGCCTGGCCGGTGTGCTGGAGCTGATCTCCCCCTCGTACTTCGGTCCGATGCTGACCGAGACCCTCGGTCACGTGTTTCTCGGAATCGGGGTGTTCGCCATCGCCGTCGGTGCGGCCGCGATCCAGAAGATCGTGAAGATCGAGGTCTGACGTGATCCTCGCCGCCGTCGCCGCACTCTTTGCCTTCACGGGCGTCTGCTTCATCGTCTTCGGCCTGACCAACCGGTCCACGGCCACCCAGGCCGACCTGCTCGAGGCCCGCCTCTCGCAGTTCAACGAGACCGGCCGACAGGTCCTCAGCCTCACCGAGGCTGAACTCAGCCTGCCGTTCACCGACCGCGTGATCCGCCCCATTTTTGACAAGTTGGGCAAGATCATGACGCGCCGGATGCAGGGCGGTCAGCAGCAGGCCATCCAGGAGAAGCTCAACCTCGCCGGTCGCCCCGGCGGCCTCACCGCAGGTGGCTTCGTGGCCCTGCAGCTGATCGCGCTGGTCCTCGGCATCGCGCTGGGCCTGGGCCTCGCGATCCTCGCCGCGCTCGAGCCCCCGGTTCTCTACATGGCACCACTCGCCGGTGGCGTCCTGGGTTACCTCATCCCGTCCATCACCATCTCGCGCAAGATCAAGAAGCGCCAGAAGGAGATCCTGCTGGCACTGCCAAGTGCGCTCGACCTGCTGACAATCAGCGTCGAGGCCGGCCTCGCGTTCGACGCCGCCCTGGCGCGCGTCACCGACAAGTACCGCAACGTGCTCGCCTCGGAGTTCAACCAGGTGCTCAACGAGGTCCGCCTTGGGCGCCCCCGCCTGGAGGCGCTTGACGAGATGGGTCGGCGCAACAAGGTCGAGGAGCTCAACAACTTCCTGCAGGCCATCATCCAGTCAGAGCAGCTCGGAGTGGGCATCGCCAACGTGTTGCGCATCCAGTCCGAGGAAATCCGCAGGCGTCGCCGTCAGCGTGCCGAGGAAGCCGGTCAGAAGGCGCCCATCAAGATGCTGCTCCCGATGATCGGTTGCATCTTCCCAACCCTGTTCATCGTGCTGCTTGGGCCCGCAATCATCCAGGTCAGCAAGAGCTTCCACTGACGTGCGCGCCCGACGCGCACCCGTGGTAGGTTGACCCCACCAATGCTCAGCGCAGTCGACAACACGCTCCCGCAGTTCAGTGCCGACGCACTGCTGGTGGTTCTGATCATCCTCAACGCCCTGCTCGGATGGCGCACGGGCACCCTCCGTCGCGTGCTGTCGCTCGCCGGGCTGTACATCGCGTTCCTGGCGGCGTTCTACACCGGCAACGGGGTGGCGGCGATCTTCCGCAAGGGGGACATCTACGCCAATGCGTGGGCCTTCGTGGCCATCCTGGTGGTGGTCGTGGTGCTGTTCGAGGTTCTTGGCGCGGTCTTCGCCGATCGCCTCAAGAACGTCGCAGTGGTGGCCTTCGATCGCGTGGCCGCAACATTCATCGGCGCAGCCCTCGGCTTCTTCCAAGCGCTGGTACTGTTCCTGATCGCGCTGGCGGTGGGGGCAGCGCGGCCGGGCCCCGGCAACACCGTTCCCGCATCGCGCGACGCGGCGGCCAACGCCGTGCGCGGCGCGGCCCTGTCCTCGCACGCGATCGGTGCTGAGCCGGTGGTTCGCGGCGCCCTGGCGCCACTGATCCCGAGCGACCTCACCACGCACCTCGAGGACGGCACCCAGATCGCCCTGCACTTCTAGCTGCGGTGCGATGCGGGCTAGCGGCGCTGGCTCAGACGGCGACGGGGTTGTCCGTCGAGAAGAAGGACTTGACCACCGAGCCAAGTCCGACCAGGTTGAATGGCTTGGTGATCAGGTGGTTGGCCCCCACCAGGCGCGCGCGCTCCACGTCCTCGTCGCCAGAGAGAGCGCTGAACATGAGTACCGGGACCTTCGCCGTGGCGGGGTTTGCGCGGATTCGCCGGCAGGTCTCGATCCCGTCGATTCCAGGCATCATGATGTCGAGAATGATCAGGTCGGGCGCCTGTTTGGCGACCTCGGCAAGTCCGTGCTCGCCGTCCGCGGCGATGACGACGTCATAGCCCTCAATCCCCAGATACATGGCCACGATGTGCAGGAGACGCGGATCGTCATCGACAACGAGGACGCGTCGGCTCATGCGCGCGAGTCTCCTGCGACGTGACACGGGGGGTTGGCACCTGCGCACGAGTATACGTGCGCATCCGGACCCGTCCGCCGCGCCACCCCGACGCCTACCAGATGAAGGGAATCAGCCGGCGCGTATGCGCCGCGTAGTCCACATACTGCGGGTACGCGGCGGTGAGGAGCCGCTCCTCGAACATGGAGCGCAGCAGCTGCGTGGCCACGAACGGGGCAAGCACCACCACCGGGAGCACGCCGGGGTTGACCATGACGAAGGCGCACGCGGCGAGGATCTCCGCGGCGTAGAGCGGGTGACGAACCACCCGGTACGGGCCGCCAGTGACCAGGCGCCGCACCTCGGGGATGATGCTGAGGCTGCGCCGCAGATAGAGCAGCCCGTACACGGCCATCGCGAAGGCGGTCACCGACAGGGCCGTCGAGAGGCCACCCAGCCACGAGGGCGGTGCATACAGGCGCGCGCCCTGGGGAAACGCGCCCACCACCAACAGCATCACGGTGCCGAGCAGCGCGGCAGCGCGGGGAAGCATCCTTCCGTCGCGCGCCCGCGGAGCCGGGCGACCGACGTAGATGATGACCGGAATGGCACAGAACAGCAGGTACAAAGCGGATGGCAGGGGGCCGCTCAGCACAGACACGAAACTCACCGGGTTGGGCAGCGCACGAACGTCCTTCGCGACCCGGAGGAACTGAACGTAACCGAGCAGTGCGAAGAAGGTCGCCGGGACCAGACGGCCGAAGACCAAAAGCCGCACGGCATCAGTCGAACTGGGGCGAAAACGAGGTGCCGCGGCTTCTATGGTCATCACCCCAGAGTCTATGCGGGCGCGGGGAAAAGTCGGGTTCCGGATGTACGAGGCTTTGTTACGATCCCTTCGCAGAGTGTCCATCCCGGTGGAACATCCGGGGGTCATAGTTCGGGAGGTTGCCGGGAACACCCGGTGCATCAATCGACACACGATCCCAAGGCAAAGGAGGTGAAACCCGGAATGCTTAGTAATCTTTATCTGCGACTCCGCGAGCTCATGGTTCGCAAGCAGGAGGAGGCCGAGGA
>JALZAG010000111.1 GCA_030948445.1 Candidatus Dormiibacterota bacterium | reverse complement strand
CCGCAAGAGGTCAACGCGCCAGACCCTGGTCATCTAGCCGGATCCGTCGCGGGGATCCGCCTCGCCCCTAGCGCAGAGAGAAGCTGAGGATCGCCGCCGGGTTGAGCAGCGCGAACTGGCGCTGGACCGCGTGGGTGCCCGCGCTGATCGCGGTGACCCACAGCGCCGACACGTTGGTCACCGGGATGAAGTCCCCAGGGAAGCGCTCGAGGTGGTCCTGCAGGGTGTGCCGCGGCTCGACGTGCACGTCGCCGACCATCGAGAACGCCTGGGTGTTGATCGATGCCGGGTGTGCGACCTTCTCCCGCCACAGTGCGGGGTTGCCGTCGCCCGCGTCGTCGAGCGGGCAGATCAACACCACGCCCGCCTTGGCCACGGTGAGCACCGGCTCGGTGCGGCTGAGGATCGGGTAGCTCACCGACAGCGGCTCGGCCCGGCCGTTGCGCAGGTGGAGGAAGTCCCCGAAGCGGTTGACGGCGTCACTGACCCGGTCGGGCCGGACGATCTCCAGCTCGCCGGTGACCTGGATGAAGGTCGAATAGATCTCAAGGGTGCGCCAGTCGCTCATGGCGCGATGACGGTACCAGCGGGCAGGGCGTTGTGCCCGAACCCGTCAAGGACGCAGGTCGGCTCGACCGTCGCTTATCCTGTGCGCCGTCGCGTCCGAGGACGGCTGTCTTGGGAAGAAATGGTCGAACGCTTCATCCTCGCTCTCCGTTCCGACTTCGGGTGCCTGGTGATCATTGTCGCGTTCGTCGTGATCATGATCTCCACGATTGTCTTCGCCAACATCATCACTCCGCCGTCGGCCAACCCGTTCGTCTGACCGCGGTGTCCGCACGACCCGCCGCTAGAATCCCGTCTGTCGCCGTTCTCCCCGTCCTGAGGCTCTCATGGCGCTGAACCCGTACGACACCCCCCGCGGCAAAATGCGCTCGCGCGTCGAGACGACGCGCCGTCAGTTCCTCCTGCTGGTGGGCTCGGTGGGGGCCCTGGGCGCCACCCTCTTCGGTGGCATCGAGCTGCTCAAGTTCATGTTCCCGGCAGCCACACTGGAGTCGCCGCCGCAGTTCAAGACTGGCTTTACCGTGTCGGACCTCACCGGCGGAGGCACCCTCAAGGTGAACGTCATCTCCGACACTGCCAATCGCACCACCGTCGTCCTCGACACCACCGGGATCTACGCCGTGTACCTGGTGTGTACGCATCTCGGTTGCACGCCCAACTACGTCAGCGACGTCACCAGCGGCACCGGCGTCGCGGACAGCTCGGAGACGGTTGCCCAGCACTACAACGCCGAGGGCACCGCCATCGCGACGCGCAATGGTTGGGCCTGCCCATGCCACGGCAGCCGCTACTACATCGACTCGACCAACTTCTACGGACCGGCGCCGCGGCCGATGGACTGGGTCGACATCCAGATCTCGCCCGACAACCACTTCATCGTGAACCGCGCCGCCATCACCGTGTACCGTCAGGCGGGCGACAGCACGGTGCCGAAGTGGCGGCTGGACCCGAAGAGCCGCAAGAGCAACGGACAGACGGTCGGGGTGTGAGCGGGTGATGGGGGAGAGCGGAACGATGGAGGAGGTGCGGTGAGCGCCCGTCCCACCGAGGGCAACCCGCTGCGCGCGTTCGCCGCCCAGATCTGGGGTTCCATCTTCCGGCACGGGCTGCCCACCACCGACAAGGTCGCGGCGCGCACCGCGCTGACCAACTTCTTCCTCCACATCCACCCGGTGCGCGTCAAGAAGTCGGCGATCCGGGTCAGCTACACGCTCTGCCTGGGCGGGCTCTCCTTCTTCCTCTTCATCCTGCTGACGATCAGCGGCCTCTTCCTGATGTTCTATTACATCCCGTCGGTCGACCAGGCCTACCAGAACATCAAGGACCTGCAGTTCGTCGCCACCTTCGGGTTGGTGATCCGCAACCTGCACCGCTGGGCTGCACACGGGATGGTGATCACGGTGTGGCTGCACATGGCGCGAGTGTTCTACCAGGGGGCGTACAAGCCGCCGCGCGAGTTCAACTGGGCGATCGGCACCTTCCTGCTGCTGATCACCCTGCTCCTCTCGTTCTCGGGCTACCTGTTGCCGTGGGACCAGCTGGCCGTGTGGGCGATCACCGTCGGTACCAACATGGCCAAGTACGCGCCCATCGCGGGTCCGTACACCCGGTACCTGCTCCTCGGCGGCCGCAATGTTGGACAGGGCGCGCTCATAAGATTTTATGTCTTACACGTCGTCGCCCTGCCCCTCATCGGGTTCATCCTGATGGTCATACACTTCTGGCGCGTCCGCAAAGACGGGTTCACGGGAGGCCTGTAGCGATGGCGACGGTCGTCGGCGACAACTC
>JALZAG010000091.1 GCA_030948445.1 Candidatus Dormiibacterota bacterium | reverse complement strand
GTGACCGCAGCCTTGACGGCGCCGTAGGTGCGGCCGCTGAACTCGTCGAAGGTCTCGTCGCTGGTGGTTCCCCGCAGCGCAGCGTAGATGTCAATCAAGTTGGCAACCCCCGGGCCCAGCGGTTTCGTGACGGCGGGATTGGTGTCCGTTGTTGCCCGGCCAATCTTCTTGCGGACGGTGTCGGGGGGATCGAGCAGCAGGATGGCGTGGGCCGGCTTGGTCAGTGCGGTGCTCTTGCTCATCTTTGCGAGGGGATCGTCGAGGCCCATGACGCGCGCGCCCGTGGTGCGGATTAGCGGTTCCGGCAGGCGGAAGATATCCCCCCGGAGGCTGTTGACGCGCTGTGCGATGTCGCGGCAGATCTCCACGTGCTGGCGCTGATCGTCGCCGACCGGTACGTAGTCGGCGTCGTAGAGAAGGATGTCCGCGGCCATCAGGCAGGGGTAGGTGAGCAGACCGGCGGCGGCCCGCTCGCGCTCGCGACCCACGCCGGCCTTGGACCGGTACTGGGTCATGCGCTCCAGCCAGCCCAGTGGGGTGTGGCACTCGAGGATCCACCCCAGCTGCGCGTGGGCGGCGACGTGCGACTGCACGAAGATGACACTGCGGAGTGGGTCGAGGCCGCACGCGAAGTACAGCGCGGCAAGCTCGAGCACGCTGCTTCGCACCACCTCCGGGTCGGGGACCACGGTCAGCGCGTGGAGGTCGACGATGCAGAAGTAGTTGTCGTAGCTGTCCTGCTCGCGAGCCCAGTGTCGGAGGGCGCCGAGGTAGTTGCCGAGGTGCAGTTGAAACGTCGGCTGTATGCCGCTCAGCACGCGGGGACGTTGTCCGTGTGGCGGCACGGCGTCGGAGGCGGCGGCGAGACTGGACACGATCGGCGAAGGATACCGGCGCGTCCGCGCGCGTCGCGGTCAGTCAGGAGCGGGCGCGACGGCTCCCACTGCTCCGACCGGTTGTGGATCGGCGCGCGCCGGACTGTCCGGCAGCCGCGCGCGTCCGGCGCGGTCGCACGAGCCGCATCCGCGGACCCCAGACCTGGTCGAGGAACGTGTCGATCTCGCCGTACAGGCGATCGGGGCGCAGCCGCATCTCCGCGATCGAGCTGGCTTCGACGAGGCGGCCGTTGGGCAGCTCCCTGGCGAGCATCCCCGCATCCGAGAAGGGATGCACCGGGTCGCGGTGGTGGCCGATGACCAGGGCGGGCGCGGTGAATGTGTGCCGTTCCTCGCGGTGGGGTGCGGTGCGCCCGAAGAACAGCCCCTGGAGGAGGGCGCCGCTCGGCCCCGGGTCCTGCCGGATGGAGTCCAGCAGGATGTCGATGTTGAACGGCACCAGCGAGGAGGGGATGAGCCGCGCCAGCCGCGACACGATGCGCATCACGGGCTCGCCGATGGTCACCGCCACCAGCAGCGGGGCGAACGCCACCGCGCTTCCCACCAGTGCGTTGTCGAGAACCGGCATCTCGAGCACCATGCCGCGCAGCCGGTTCGGCGCCAGGGAGGCCACCTCGAGCGTGATGTTGGCGCCGAGCGAGGTGCCGCCGACGACGGCCTGGTCGAGCTTCAGGTGGTCGAGGAGGTTGACCACGTCGCGCGCGAACTGGCTCATCGAGTAGCGCCACATGTCCCGAGGACGGGCGGACGCTCCTTGGCCGAGAGGGTCGAGCAGGATGACCTTGTGGCCGCGTTCCGCGAGGTGGACGGCCAGCGGTGTGTTCATCCGTGCCGGGAGCAGGAGCCCGGGCAGGAACACCACCGCGTGGTCACCGGACCCATGCACGGTGTAGGCGAGCCGTTGCCCCCGGCTGAGAAAGCTGCCGTGCCGGACGCTCTGAGACATGTCGTGGGTCCCCCTGTGGACGGTGGCTCAGGAGATTCTGCGTCGCTGGTACCGATTCCGCGCGTTTTCGGCTCGCTCCGTAGACTTGGCCGCCATGGCTGGGCGGATCGTGCTCTTCGGAGCCACTGGCTACACGGGCACGTTGGCCGCCGAGGAGCTGGCGGCTCGGGGAACGCCCGCCGTCCTCGCCGGGCGCGATGCCGGGCGGGTTGGCGCGCTGGCTTCCAGGCTCCGCGGGAACCTGGAGACGGCGACGGCCGACGTCAACGAGCCTGCCACGGTGGCGGCGCTGGTAGGGCCGGGTGACGTGCTGGTGAGCACGGTGGGGCCGTTCGTCCGCTGGGGCGACGCTGCCGTCAATGCGGCGATCCAGGGTGGGGCCCACTACCTTGACTCGACCGGCGAGCCCAGCTTTGAGCGACGCGTGTTCGAACAGTTCGGCCCAGAGGCTGAGCGGGCCGGTACGGTGCTGCTCACCGCCTTCGGCTACGACTGCGTGCCGGGCAACGTCGCGGCCTCCCTTGCACTCGAGGATGGCGGTTCCAATGCCGTGCAGGTCGACGTCGGCTACTTCGTGACGCGTGGGCGACCAAGCGGCGGCACCCTGGTTTCGCTCGCCGGCGCCACCCGGGCCCCGAGCTTCGCCTGGCGGGATGGCAGGCTCAGAACCGAACGCGGCGGCGCGCGCACCGCCAGCTTCGACCTCGGCGGTCGTCGCGCCGACGGACTGTCATTCGGGGCCACCGAGCACCTGGCGCTGCCGCGCAGCTACCCGCGACTGCGCTCCGTCGGCACGTACCTGGGGTGGTTCGGTCCGCTCACCAAGGGTGTCATGGTGCTGAGCGCCGCCCAGGCCGAGCTCGAGCGAGTGCCCGGCGCAAGCAGCCTGATCACCCGGGCGACTGAGCGCCTGCTGCCCAAAACGGGAGGAGGCCCGAACGCGGCTGCCCGGGCTCGCATGACATCCAGGGTTGTCGCCGTGGCTCGCGACGTCAACGGCAGGGAGCTGGCGACGGTGCGACTCGAAGGGGTCGATGCGTACACGCTCACCGCCCGGCTCCTCGTGTGGGGGGCCATACAGCTGCGCGACGGCGCCTCGCCGCCGG
>JALZAG010000086.1 GCA_030948445.1 Candidatus Dormiibacterota bacterium | reverse complement strand
TCCCAGGGCAGCTCGTTCCCATCCTCGCCCACGATGCGCAGCTCCACACCGGGCATGGCCCGACCGGTCTTGCTGCGCCAGTCCATCTCCTCCTCGACCGGGATGCCCGCGGGCGGAAAGGCAATGGATCCCAGGGGGCTGGTCTCGGTCATCCCCCAGGCCTGGATCAGCTCGATGTTGAGCTTGTCGCGAAACGCCTCGATGAGAGCGCGCGGAACCGCGGAACCGCCGCAGATGGCACGCTTGATCGACGACAGGTCGGCATTGGTGGCCTGCGCGTACTGCAGCATGCCGGTGAAGATGGTGGGCACACCGCCGGTGAAGGTGGGCCGTTCGGCTGCGATGAAGGCACACAATGGCTCAGGCTGGAGGAACCGGTCGGGCAACAGCAGCGTGCAGCCCAACATCCATGCCACGTAGGGGATTCCCCAAGCGTTGACGTGGAACATCGGCACGATCATCAGGAGCCGCTCCGACTCGTCGAGCCTGAACGCGCCCCAGACGCCAAAGCAGTGCAACCAGATCGACCGATGGCTGTACACGACGCCCTTGGGGTCGCCGGTGGTGCCGGTCGTGTAGCACATGGCGGCCGCTGACGACTCGTCGATCTCCGGCCAGTCGTACTCGGCGGGTTGCCCCGCGATGGCATCCTCATAAGGGACGTGCTCACCGAGCTTGCTCGTGTCCCCATCGCCGACCACGATGACGTGCTCGACGGTGGTCAGATGCTCGCGGATGGCAGCCAGCAGCGGCACCAGCGAGCCGTCCACGATGATCACCTTGTCCTCGGCGTCGTTGACGATGTGGACGAGCTGCTGCGGGGTGAGCCGCAGGTTGAGCGTGTGCAGGACAGCACCCATGCACGGGATCGCCAGGTACGCCTCGAGGTGCTCCTGGTTGTTCCACGCAAGCGTGCCGACGCGGTCGCCGGGCTTCACCCCCATGCCGCGGAGCACGTTGGCGAGACGGGCTGCGCGCTCGGCAACCTTCGGGTAGGTTGAGTGGCGCGCCTTCTCACCCTGCCAGGTGATCACCTCGCTGCTGGCGAACAGCCGCGCCCCGCGGGTCATCAGCGAGGTGACCGTCAGCTGATACGGCTGCATCGTGCTGTTCATCTGCCGCTCCTTGGGGTTGGGCTCCTCGACACGCGACTCGGCATTCTCCGCGAGCCAGACCTTTCGCGCAATCGTCGGTTTGGCGCAGCGTCGGCAGCTCTCGCGAACGCCTGCTAGGCTCGATTGGTGGTCACCGCCTTCCTGCTCGTGGTCTGCGAGCCCGCCCACATCCACGACGTGGCCCGCGGCCTTGCCGACACGGACGGGGTCGCGGAGGTGTACACCACCACCGGCTCGGCCGATTTTGTCGCCATCGTGCGGGTGGCCGATCTCGACGCGCTGGCCACCCTGGTGACCGAGCGGATCACCACCTTGCCGGGCATCACCCGGACGAACACCCACGTGGCGATCCGCTCCTACGGCCGGGGCGACGAGGCCACGGCCTTCGACATCGGCGTCGACTGAGAGCGGCGCACACCGCACCGCGGCCGTCCGCGAACCGTCCGCATGCTCCTGCTACCCTCGCTGGGATGGCACTGCTCGCCGCCGGCGGGCCTGCGGGCTCGGTCCCGGCGTGACCCCAGCCGCAGCCCCCAGCGACGCGGCGGCGGACGTCCTCCACCGGGTCTTCGGCTTCAGTGATTTCCGACCCGGCCAGGGCGAGATCGTCGCGGCAGCTGAGGCAGGGAGGGACCTGCTCCTGGTCGCTCCGACCGGTTCTGGCAAGAGCATCGGCTACTGGGTGCCGGGCATCGTCAGCGGCGGTCTCACGCTGGTGGTCTCGCCGCTGATCGCGCTGATGAACGACCAGGTGGCGCGGCTCCAGTCGCTGGGGATCGCGGCCGCGGCGTTGCACTCCCAGGTCGATCGTGCGACCCAGGAGGCAGCGCTGTCGGAGGCGCGGTCGGGCGCACTGCGCTTCCTCTATGTGACCCCGGAACGGTTCGGGGTCACGGCGTTCACGGCAGCGTTGCCCGGTCTGCGCGTCAGCAGGCTGGCCATTGATGAGGCGCACTGCATCTCCAGCTGGGGCCACGACTTCCGGCCCGACTACCGGCGGCTGCGTGACGCCGCCGCCCTGTGCGGTCGGCCGCCAATCGGGGCGTTCACCGCCACCGCAACCCCCCGTGTCCGGGGCGACATCGTCGATTCGCTCGGCATGGAACAGCCTGAGGTGCGTGTCACCGGGTTCGTTCGACCCGAGCTGCGCCTGCGCGTGGTGCGCTGCCGCGGTCAGCAGCAGAAGCGCACCGCTCTGCTGCAGGCGCTGAAGGCGCTGCCCGGTCGCGCCATCGTGTACTGCGGACGGGTGCGGGCCACCGAGGAGATTGCGGCGCTGCTCCGCGACAACGGTTTCCGTGCCGCTCCATACCACGGCGACCTCGACGCCGCGGCGCGCGCGCACGCGCACACCGGCTTCGTCCACGGCGACATCGACGTGGTCGCGGCCACCTCGGCGTTCGGGATGGGGATCGACCTGCCTGACATCCGCAGCGTCATCCACCTCGACTTCCCCGGCAGCATCGAGCAGTACTACCAGGAGGCGGGCCGCGCCGGCCGCGACGGCGAACGTGCGGACTGCACGCTCCTGTACAGCCCCGCCGACCGCGACCTGCAGGCATTCTTCATCGAGCAGGCATACCCCGAACGAGACGCGGTCCGCGATGTCTACCGCGAGGTCCTCCGCGAAGGGCACTGGGACCTCGACGACTGGGAGCGTCGCCTGCCCGGCCGTGAGCGACACGTGGTCCGCGCATCGCTCGACATCCTGCGCCGCGCCGGCGCGCTCCTCGACGGTGGCACGGTATCGCGATTGAGCGCGGCTCCAACCGACTTCGACGCGCAGACGGTGTTGCGCGAGCACGCGTACGCTCGGCTGCACCAGGTGATGGACTACGCACGCAGTGGCGCATGTCGCCACGCGCGAATCGCCGACTACTTCGGCGAGGAAGGCGCGCCGCGAACCTGTCAGTCGTGCGACAACTGCCTGCAGCCTCCGCGCGCGCGGACAGCGGTGGCGACCACCCAGATCGCCGCCGCGCTGTCGTGCGTCGCGCGCTTCGACGGACATCTCGGTGCCTCGCGGCTGGCCGCGCTGCTGCGCGGTTCGGATGACGCCTGGACGCAGCAGCGCGCCTGGGTGAAGGAGGCAGGCTTCTTCGGCGCGCTGCGGGCGTGGAGCGCCGAGGCGGTTCGAGAGCTCCTCGCCACTCTCATCGAGGAGGGTTGCGTGCAGCGCAGCAGCGGTGAACGGCCGGTGCTCTCACTCACCGTGCTGGGACGCTCCGTTCTCGACGGGAGCAGCGAGGTCGAGGTCGAGGTGGAGGTGCTCAGCGCTCTCCAACGCCACGTGCCCGCGGGCGGGGGCGGGGACGAACAGCTCGACGGTGAAGCACAGGCGCGCTTCGAGCGTCTCCGCGACTGGCGGCGGAGCATCGCCACTGCGCAGGAGGTGCCCGCCTTCGTCGTGTTCGGTGACCGCACGCTGCGCGAGCTGGCCCGACGCAACCCCACGGTCAACGAGGCGCTTGTCCAGGTCCCCGGGATCGGGCCTGCGAAGCTGGGCCGATACGGCGACGACCTCCTGCGTGTGCTATCTGGACAGGCCGTGACTGCACCCGGGTGAGACGGGACCACCCCACCCGCTGATCGGTCGCGCGTGGCAAGTCGGGTCGCGGTCATCGTCCGGTACCCTCGATCCATGACCACCGCGCCTGCGTCCCCGCTCGCCATGACCGGAGCGACGCGCTTCCTGGCCGCCGCGCGGCGCCAGCCTGTCGATCGAACCCCGGTGTGGTTCATGCGCCAGGCCGGACGGTGCCTGGCCGCGTACCGCGAGCTGCGCGAGACCTACGACATCCTCACCATCACACGAACCCCCGAGCTCTGCGCCAGGGTCACCCTGATGCCGGTGGACGAGTTCGGCGTCGACGCGGCCGTTCTGTATGCCGACATCATGCTGCCGCTCTTCGGGATGGGTGTTCCCTTCAGCATCGACCCTGGGCTGGGACCCGTCATCCACGAGCCCGTTCGCGACGCCGCTGCGGTGCGCGCACTGCGCGTCGTCGACCCGCAGGAGGCAACCCCCGACCTCTTCGAGGCCATCCGCATCATCCGCCGGCAGCTCGACGGCCGCACCGCGGTGCTCGGCTTCGCCGGAGCTCCCTTCACGGTGGCCTCGTATCTCATCGAGGGCCGTCCCACCAAGGATTTCGCGCGCAGCAAGGCACTCATGCTCGGGCAGCCGGGACTGTGGCATGAGCTGATGGAAACGCTCACCGAGGTGACCATCCGGTACCTCCGCGCACAAGTGACCGCCGGTGTGCAGGCGCTGCAGGTGTTCGACTCGTGGATCGGGGTGCTCAGCGCCGCTCAGTACCGCGACTACGTGCTGCCCTACGTCACGCGAATATTCGCGAGCGTCGATGGTGCCGTGCCCACCATCCACTTTGGGACCGGCACCGCTCACCTTCTCGAGGAGATGGCGAGCGCGGGGTCGGACGCGATGTCCGTGGACTGGCGTCTGCCCTTGGGCGAAGCCTGGGCGCGGATCGGCGATCTCGCCATCCAGGGCAACCTCGATCCCACCGCGTGCCTGGCACCGTGGGAGGTGGTCGAGCGTGAGGCCGCCAGCGTCATCGCGCAGGCGGCGGGCCGCCGCGGCCACATCTTCAACCTCGGCCACGGCGTGCTTGCGGACACACCGGCCGACACGCTGCGTCGCGTCGTCGACCTGGTGCACGAGCGCACCGCGGTGGCGGAGTGAGCGAGGCCGGTCGCGTCGGCGTCCTGCTGATGACCTTTGGGTCAGCGGTGACCTCCGCGGACGTGCCCGAATACCTTCGCAGCGTGCGCGGCGGACGTGAACCCTCGGCCGAGCTGGTCGCGGAGTTCGCTCGCCGGTTCGACATCATCGGACGCTCTCCGCTCATCGACATCACGCTCGAGCAGGCCGCGGCGCTCGAGCGTCGTCTCAACGGCGGCGACCGCGAGAACAGCTTCGCGGTGGCGGCCGGCATGCTTCACTCGCAGCCGCGGATCGCCGACTCGCTTCGCCAATTGGTCGCTGACGGTGCGGGCCGAGTGGTCGCCATCGTGCTGGCGCCGCAGTACTCACCGCTCATCCTCACCGGCTACGAGCGCACCCTGAATGCAGCCGTCGCGGAGGTGGCGCCCGCGCTGCCGGTGCGGCTCGCCGGCGCATGGCACACCACGGCGTCGTGGATCGCCTCGCTGTCGAATCGTGTCAAGGAGGCGCTGCAGAAGTTCAACGCCGCTGACCGGGATGGCGTGGCCATCGTGTTCACCGCGCACAGCCTGCCGCAGCCCGTCGTCGAGCGCGATCCCGGCTACATGGTGCAGGTGGACGAGACCATTGCCGCGGTCGCCGAGCGCGTCGGCCTGGCCAGCGATCGGTGGGTCTTCGCCTTTCAGAGCGCCGGCCACACACCCGAGGAGTGGCTGAAGCCCGACCTGACCGATGTGCTCCCCGACATCCGTGCGTCTGGGGCCATCGATGTCCTGGTGGTGCCGGTGCAGTTCGTCAGCGACCACCTCGAGATCCTCTACGACATCGATGTCGCAGCGGCCGAGCAGGCGCGCGCCGCAGGTCTGCGCTTCCACCGGATCGCGATGCCCAACACCGATCCGCAGTTCATCGATGCGCTCGCCGAGGTGGTGCACCGGGAGATGACCGCGGTGCACGCCTGACTGATCTCGACTGGCCGGCGAGGCTGGTCGGCTAGCCCTCTGCGGGTTCGGCCGTCTGTGCCATGCCGTCGATGATCAGGTTGATCGCCTCAAGCCGGCCGGCCACGGTGTGCAGCACGGCAACGGCCTCGGTCGGCAGTTCGCCGAACGACCCATCCTCGAGCATGGAGACGTAGCCCACCGCAACCACCAGGGGCTGGCGCAGCTCGTGGCAGACGTGGCGGAGATACTCCGACTGGGCCGCTGCCGCGCCGCCGTCCTGTTCGGGTAGGGCGTCTGCCATTTACGCGGATGATAATCGGCTGGGACCGGGCGCCTGGGGATGGTGTCGGACGCGCGGCAGGGCGCCGCGAACGCGCCGATATACTCGCCACGTGCATCGGTGGGGACGCCTTGTGTACGCGCACCGCCGCCTGGTGCTTGCGCTCTCGATCGCCGGGTTCATCCTCGCGGGCGTGGCCATCGCCACCGGTGGGGAGCCGCAGAACGCCAACAGCTTCGACTTCGAGTCCGGGCGCGGCTTCTCACTGATGTCCGGCCAGCTGCCGCGAGGCGGCGTCGGCTTCACCGCCATCCTCACCGACACCGGCCGCGCAGCCACCGAGGCGAGATTCAAGCAGGAGGCGAGCCAGGCCCTCGCCGCGCTGGCCACCGACCGGCGGGTCGCCGGGATCCGGACACCGTACAGCGCGCCCGCGGCCGTGGCTGCGCAGATGGTGTCCAGCGACGGCCACCGCGTGCTCGCCGTCGTCTCGCTGAACATCGACTTCACGGCCGCTCGCACGCACTTCGGCGAGCTCCGCGCCGAGATCCGGCCGCCCGGGCAGATGACGGTGGCCGCCACCGGTGACCCCGCCCTCGCCTACGCGTTCGACAGTCTGCTCGCCGCCGACCTGCAGAAGGCCGAGATTGGCTCGTCCGTCGTCGCGCTGCTGCTGCTGCTCGTCGTCTTTGGCACCGGCGTCGGCGCGCTCGTCTGCCTCGCCATTGGCCTGCTGTCGGTGACCGGTGGGGTGGGCGCTGCGCTGCTCCTGGCGCACGCCACGGACATCTCCACCTACGCCGTCAACATCGTGACCCTCATCGGCCTGGGAATCGCCATTGACTACTCGCTCTTCATCGTCAGCCGCTTTCGTGAGGAGCTCGCCAACGGGCGCACCGTCGAGCAGGCGGTGTCGGTGGCAGTCGGCACCGCCGGCCGGGCGATCGCTTTCAGCGGGCTGACCGTGGCGATCGGGCTGGCGGCGATGCTCTTCTATCGCGGCACCTTCCTGGTGTCGATGGGAATCTGCGGCGCCATGGTGGTGGCGATCTCGGTGCTGCTCGGCCTCACCTTCCTGCCCGCGGTGCTGTCGATGCTCGGTCCGCGGATCAACCGCCTCTCCGTGCCGGTGCTCCGCCCACGCCCATTCGGACAGGGCATGTGGCACCGCATCGCTGTGGCGGTGATGCGCCGCCCCATCATGGTCCTGCTCCCCACCGTCGCGGTCCTGCTCGCGGCGGGAGCGCCCTTCCTGCACCTCCACCTCGCCAGCACCGACGTCACCCAGCTGCCTCGGGACGCCGAAGCTCGCCAGGGCGCGGAGCTGCTCGCATCCGCCTTTCCCGGTCAGGGCACCAACATCGTCGAGGTGGTGGTCCAGTTCGACCACGGTTCGCCGCTCTCCCGCGGCAACCTGGCCATCGCGGACACGCTGAGCCGGCGGCTGCGGGCGACGCCCGGTGTTGCCGCGGTGCACAGCTACGTCGACATCGATCCGACGCTCACGCTGGCAAGCTACCAGCACCTGTACGCAGGACCCCCGGCAGCACTGCCGGCCGCAGCCCGCGACGAGGTGACGCGCACGGTGGGGCGCAGCATCGCGGTGCTCGATGCGGTGACCCCGTCGCTGCCGGCGAGCGACGCGGCTCACACGCTGGTGCGCACCATTCGCACGCACGACAAGGTCAACGGTGCGACGACAGTCGTGACCGGTGACACCGCATTCGACATCGACTTCGTCAACTACATCGTGCAGCAGACCCCGTGGGCCGTGGGCTTCGCGATGTTGACCACCATTGTTGTGCTCTTCCTGCTGCTGCGTTCGGTCGTCCTTCCGATCAAGGCGGTGGTCATGAATCTCCTGTCGCTGAGCGCGGCTTTCGGCGCGATGGTGTGGATCTTCCAGGACGGCCACCTCTCGGGCCTGCTCGACGTCAGCCCCAGCGCCATCGACCCGACGCTTCCGGTGCTGCTCTTCTGCGTTGTGTTCGGCCTCTCCATGGACTACGAGGTGTTCCTGCTCACGCGCATGCAGGAGGCGTGGCGGAGAACCCACGACAACCGCACCGCCGTCGCCGAAGGCCTCGAGCGCAGCGGCCGGCTGGTCACCGGCGCGGCGGCGATCATGATCACCGTCTTCCTTGCCTTCGGCCTGGCTCGCGTGATCACCATCAAGGCGACGGGGATCGGCATGGCCGTGGCGGTGCTCGCCGACGCCACCCTGGTTCGGGCACTCGTCGTGCCGGCTCTGATGCGACTGCTCGGCAGGTACAACTGGTGGGCACCGCGATGGGCGCAGCGATCGCCGCTCGCGGCCGAGAACGAGGCCGTCTAAAGCCTCAGCTGGTGGGGACGATGTCGAGCACGGCGCTGCCGTTGCTACCGCCGTTGCTGCCCTGCGCGACGCGGACACGTTCGAGGTACTCGGCCACCAACCGCCTGCCGGTCTCCTCGTCGCTGACGCTGGCGACCACGTGGTAGGCGGGCTCGTCGGGATCGGGACGCACCAGGACGAAGCCCCCGTCCACGAACACCTTGAGGCCGTCGACCAGGTCAAGGTCCCGTCCGTCGTGATCCTCGAGAAGGCGGCGCATGACCTTGCCCTTGGCCTCCCAGGGGCAGAATTCCGTGGCGGTGATGTAAGGGGACACCGGGAGCTGGCGGCGCATGTCGCTCAGCCGCGTCTGGAAGACGGCGCGCATCTCCAGCAGCTTCACCAAGGTGTACATGGCATCGTAGGCGCCAAAGAAGTAGGGCCAGATGAAGCCGCCCTCGCCGTCGGCAGCAAGGCAGGTGCTGGGCGCGGCGGACGCCCGCAGCACGGCCGATGCCTCACCGGGGGTGGGCGTGAATGTTCCCCCGGCCTCCTCGACTAGCGACGCGATCCACTGCGGCGTGGTGGCCGGGGCCAGGACGATCCCCGGGTGCGTCTTCATCCACCACCTGACCAGGATTCCGAAGGTCTCGTACGGAGTCATCACCGTGCCCTCGTCGTCGATGAAGGTGATGCGCTCAGCGGTGGGACTGATCATGCAGCCCACATCGGCGTTGACAGTTCGGCTGACCAGCGCGGTCTCGTCGGGGACGGTCTGATGGTGGGGCTGCTCGTTGAGGCCGGCATTGAGCGGGATGGCGGTGATGCCGAGGTCGTCGAGGATCCCGGGGAGCACGGTTGAGGCCTGGCTGAAGTCGTAGTCGATGAGGACGCGAAAGCCGGCGGCGCGGATCGCGGCCGCGTCGACGCTGTTCTTCAGGTGACGGCAGTAGTCGCCCTGGGGATCGACATGGTCGATGTCACCCATCTCATAGAACGCGGCACGACGAAAGTCCTCGCGGAAGAAGAGGTTCTCGAACTTGCGCTCGGCGCGCTTGTCGATCTGCAGTCCCTCGCCGTCGAAGAAGCGTATGTCGGCGCTGCGCTGGTCCAGCGGTGAGACCAGCACGTGCACGCCGGCGTCGCAGTGGCCGCCGCGGGTGGCGAACTGGGTGATCGGCACCGGCAGCTCGTTGAGGTCGCGCACGGTGGCGCCCGCGCTGATCAGGCCGGAGACCATCGCCCGTTTGATCATCCGCGAGCTGCGCGCATGATCGCGCGCGACGGCGATGGTGGCCTTGCGCGGCATCGTCGCCGCGAAGGCCGCGCCCAGCCGTGCGCAGAACTCCGGGGTGAACTCGACATTGATGAGCCCGCCCATCCCATACGAGGAGAAGAGGCCGCGACGCCATTCGCCGGCCCAGATCACCGACTCGTTCACGGTCGACCCGGGCTCCACCTCCTTGTGGGGCCAGATCTTGACGCCAGAGCGCACCCGCGAGCCCCGACCGATGACGCAGTCGTCACCGATGACGGTGTTCTCCTCGAGCAGGCTGCCGTTCTTGATGGTGACATTGCGGCAGACGATGCTCTGGCGCAGGCGGCAGTTCTCACCGATGTACGAGTGCGGCCAGATGACGGTGTTGGAGACCTTGGCGTTGTCGTCGATGATGGCGTACTTGTCGATGACCGCATGGCCATTGATGAACGTACCCGCCTTGAGCTTCACCTCATCGCCGATGAACGCCGGCCCCTCGAGCCGAACGCCGATGCCGAACTCGACGCCGTCGCCGATCCACACGTTGCCCTCGCGGCGCCCGGGGATGTGGCAGCGCACGTGGCCCTCGAGCGCGTCCCAGTTGGCCTGCATGTAGGACTGGATGGAGCCGATGTCGCACCAGTAACCCTCGGCCACCAGGCCGTAGAGAGGCTCCTTGCGGCGCAGCATCTTGGGGAAGACGTCCTGCGACCAATCGACCGAAGTCTCCGGCTTGATGTGCTCGAGGACCGACGGCTCGATGACGTAGATGCCGGTGTTGGCGTGGTCGCTGAAGACCTCCCCCCACGATGGCTTCTCGAGAAACCGGCTCACCTTCCCATCGGGTTCGGTGACCACCACGCCGTACTCCAAGGGGTTGGGGACGCTCTTCAGGACGATGCTGGCGTGGCTCTGATGGCGGCGATGCTCGGCAACCGCCCAGGTGAGGTCGATGTCGGTCAGCGCGTCCCCGCTGATCACCAGGAAGGTGTCGTCGAGGAGGTGGGCAGCGTTGCGGACGCTCCCCGCGGTGCCGAGTGGGCGATCCTCGACGACGTACTCGATCTCCATGTCGAGATCCGAGCCATCGCCGAGTCGATTGCGGATCTCTGCCCCCAGGTACTGGAGGGTGAGGATCACCTGGGTGATCCCGTGCTCACGGAGGAGCCTGAGGATGTGCTCGACAACGGGCGTCCCGGCCACCGGCACGAGCGGCTTGGGGTACTGGCTGGTCAGCGGGCGGAGGCGCGAGCCCTCTCCCCCGGCCATGACCACCGCCTTGATGCCCGAACCGGCGAGCGACGGATTCATTGTCGATTCCATCATACGGGCCTCGTCGGCCGGCGACTGCCGGCCCCCCCGGGCACCGCGACGGGCCGCGACGCCGAGATCAGCCCGACGCCGTCGGGACCGCGCGATCCTCGAGCCAGCGCGCCACGTTTGCAGGGTCGCCGTCGACAGCCAGCTGCTGGATCATGCCCGCCAGCACTCCCTGCGGCGCCACCAGGCTGAAGCCGTCGAGGCCGAGTGCGCAGTGGAGAACCAGCAACGCGGTCTGCAGTGGAGCGCTGCTGAAGGCGAGGCGCTGCACCAACACGGCCGCGAGTGTCGCCGCGCGCACGAACGCGGTGCCCTCCGCAGCCGCGGTCACCGCCTCATCGATCGCGGCCTCGTCGACCGACCCCTCCTCGCCTCCGGCGAAGCGTTTGACGGCCACCAGGTGGATGAAGCGCAGGTCGACGGCATGCAGAGCTCCGCTCATTGGGACAGCTCGAACAGGGCGTCCTCGAAACGGATCAGGCCACCCAGCACTGCCTCGGGCAGGCCCGGTGTGAGCTGCCCCTGCGCCTCACGCAGCTCATCCACGGTGAGGCCGAGCTCGCCCGCGATCGAGGTCAGCGCGCGCTCGTCCACGGTCGCATCCTATCCGCTGGGGGCCGGTGGCCCGCCCCAGCGCTCAGAGGTCGCGGATCACCACGTGGTGGGGCAGGTGTGAGGTGGTGTCCATGAACGCCTCCCCCACGACCTCAAAGCCCAGCCCGGTGTAGAACGCCAGCGCGGTGTCCCGTCCGTGGGCCCACAGGAGCCGGCTTCCGCGCGCCCGGGCCCCGGCCATCAGCTCAGCCATCAGCGAGGTGCCGGCCCCGCCGCCCTGCTCGGAGGGCTCCACGGCCATGAAGCGAAACCGCTGCGCTGGGATGCCGGGGTGACCGGGCGCCTCCTCCGCGAACGCGGTCACCGTCCCGATCAGGCGCTGACCGCGGAAGGCGCCCAGGTGCCATGTGTCAGGCAGCTCGTCGGTGGGCGCGACTGCCGGAGTGTCAGGCATGTGGCTGCGGAGAACACGCGCGCGCAGGTCGGTCACGTCGGCGAGTTGGACGTCACGCACCACGATCGCCTGGGGAGCCTCGTGCGGAGTCACGGGTCAGGCGGCGACATGCTGCCGGGCCGCCACGTAGCGCATCCGCTCGAGGAAGCCGTCGATGATCTCCGGCCACGCGAAGTCCGCGGCGTCGCGGCGGGCGGCTTCGCGCAGTCGAGCCGACAGCTCCGGGCGCTCGACCAGGCCCCCCAGCGCACTCGCCAGCTCGGTGCCTTCAGCAGTCTCGACCACGATGGCGTTGCCGTACGGCCGCGCGTACTCCTCACCAGTGGCACCCACGACCGCGACGCCTCCGGCTGCCATCGCCTCCAGCCCGACCAGCCCGAACGGCTCGTGGCCGGAGTTGGCGAGCACCGCTGTCGACGCCGCCGAGATGGCCGGCAGGACGGACTCGGGGAGGAAGCGGCGGAGGTTGACGACGGCCGCGGGGCCGGTCGACTCCAGCGAGCGGGCAATCCCCTCGGGGCCGTCGATGGGCTCGTTCCAGTCAGCAACCTGGAGACCCAGCTGGCGCGCGTGGCCGAGCACGCCGTGCCCGAAGTGCTCGATGCCGCCGCGCATCAGCAGTCGCGCCGGCAGACCGTGCGCACGCAGCTCGGCGATCGCGTCGAGGCTCTGGTGCCAGCGTTTGTCGGGACTGAACCGGCCGATCTTGAAGGTCAGGCAGGGGGTGCCCGCGGCGTCGGCGATGAGCTTCACGCCGTTGCCGTCGACGGGCTGTAGCGACTCCACCGGGATCCCATTGGGGATGACCATCGGGTTGACCCCGTGTGGCCACATCAGGTGCTTCATGTAGCGGCTGACGGTGGTCACCGTCGCCGCCCGCTCCAGGGCGCGCCAGTCCATGTTGTCGAAGCCAAAGTGGTTGTTGGCGTTCCAGAGGATTACGCAACGGTCGCGCAGATCGAGTTGGCGCAGGTGGCGGTCGATCAGCTCGACGAAGTCGGCCGTCTGCCATTCCTCGCAGAGGATGGCCAGCGTGCGACCCGCCGCGGCTGCGCGACGCACCGACGTCTGCACGATCAGCGGCGGCAGCTCCTGCCACATTGCCTCGATCTTGGCGTGCTCGCCGTCGTACACGCCGGCGGGGTGCTGCGCGCTGACCGCCTGGCAGATCCGCACCAGCCGGAGCCCGTCGACGACCTCCTCGCGAGGTTGGTTGGGATCGCCCACGAAGTACAGCGTGGTCCTGAAGCCCACCGCCGCGAACGCGCGGCACATCTCCTTGGCCCGTACGCCGAGGCCGCCGGCCTGGCTGTACTGGTCAGGGCCCTCGAAGGAGACCATGGCGATCTCGAGGGTCTGGGGAGTGAACACGGCTCCAAGTGTGCCTACGAGGAGGGAGGACTCGCCTGATCCGGGCAACAAAAAAGCAGAGCGTCCGGCTGGCGGGAGCCGGACACTCCGCCGCCGCTGACTCTGGACGCAGGGCGACAACGAACCGATCCATCAAGCGGCGACGGGATGGTGACGACCGTCGCCACGGGTCAGACGTGCAGGAGGTGCGTGGCGTTTCCCGCGGTGATCAGCCCACGCGCCGGCTCGTCGATCCCTGCCTCCTCGAGGGCGGTGAGGTAGCGGGGGACGTCGAGGAGCGGGTGATCGCTCCCCAGCAAGATGCGGTCTGCCCCGACACCATCGACCAGTGCGCGGTACACCGAAGCCTCGTACACGAACGGCTGGGCCGCGGTGTCGAAGTAGAGACGGTCACAGACGCGCCGGACCTCTGGGATGTGGGCGTACAGCGGCAGGCCACCTCCGAGGTGGGCGCAGATGAGCGTCAGGTCGGCGTGGCGTTCCGCGAACGCCATGACACGGTCCGGTGTCGACGATCCCCGTCCCGGGTACTGCCGACCAACCGCCTCACTGCAGTGCAGCGTCCATGGCATCGCGGCGTCGACGCAGGCACGCACCACGGGCGCCACCTCGCCGTCCAGGAGCCCCCACCCCTGCGCATCCGCATTCATCTCGCCGATTCCTGCCAGGCCCAGGCGAGCGCAGCGGTTCACCTCGCTGGCGGCGCCGGGGTCGAGCGGCTGCACCACTCCGAAACCGATCAAGCGATCGGGATGACGACGCACCGCCCCGGCGATGTAGTCGTTGGCCTCCGCGCAGGTGGCCGCGTCGGCGAACGGCCAGCTGAAGCACACCGCCCGGTCGACCCCGTGTTCGTCCATGGCAGCCACCAGTGACTCCGCGGAGGCTGTGCGCTCACCGCGACCGTGGCACAGCCCGAACCACGGCTCGCGTGCCGCCACGGAGTCGACGTTGTCGCGAACCCGGTCGGGAAGGATGTGGACGTGTGCATCGACGATCACCCCACCCATCCTCCTTCGGCGAACACGAACGCGCTCCAGGTCAGCACCGCCGCGCCCGCAGCCACCATCAACGGCCGCAGCGCCCGCGTGCGCGCGGTGAGGTCAGCGACCACGATGATCGCGGGGAAGAGCGCGAGGTCGTACCGCGGCACGGAGCGCCAGAAGCTGAGCGAGACCCCGGTCAGCCACACCAAGGTGCAGTACAGGGCCAGCGACCGCGGAAATCGCCGGTCGAGCCACGAGGCCACCACCACCAGGAACCCAACCATCCCCGCGATGATCTCGCGTACGAAGATGGCTCGGTTGGTGGGGTCGGTGCTCCCGGCCGCGGTCGCCCAGGTGGTGCGCAGCCCGTCCCACGGCCAGGCCGCCGCCTCCCCGAACGAGGGCAGCGCCTCTGCATGCAGAAAGGCGAGTGCATCCCCGGTGCGCAGTTGCAGGTACGCAGCAAAGACGAGCAGCGGGAGCGGGATGACCGCCAGCCACGCGCCGTCGCTGCGGACGCGTCCCTGACGCACCAGCTCGAAGGCCATCACCGGCACCAGGACAACGCCAGTCAGCCGCATCGACACTGCCAGCGCGCCGGCCAGCGCTGCGCCGCGCATGTGGCCGATGCGCATCAGCAGCAGCGCAAGTGCGGCGCCGGCGACAAAACAGCTCTCGGTGTAGACGCCGCTGAGGAAGAAGCCGACCGGCGCCAGGGCGACGGCCCACACCGCGAAGCGGGCGACACCTTCGCCCCGCTCGCGCCGCACCAGCTCGTGGATGAAGAGCAGCGCGGCGGCCTCTGCGATCGCACTGACCAGCACGCCCGCCGCCATAAGGTCCCGGGTCACTACCGAGACGGCGCGGATCAGCAGCGGGTACCCCGGAAGGAACGCGTCGCGGTAGTCGAGCTGACCGGGGTAGCCGTGCGCAGCGATATCGAGGTACGAGACCGCGTCCCAGTGGCGGACCGCAGCGCTCAGTGAGGTCCAGCTCAGCGAGCCGGTGAGGTGGTGCACCGACAGGACAACCGCGACCAGCGTCACGACCTTGGCCACACCCAGGGCGGGCAGCACCTCCCTGAACGCCCTGCGCCAGTTGGCCGGTGAGAGCCCGTCCTCGCTCACGAACCGCGCACGTCGTAGACGACGACGTGGTCACTCCGGGCGACCACCGGGAACCCCTGCTGCGCCCACCACGTCAGCCCGACCTGCGCGTCGAAGACGCCGGCGTCACCGACCCGGTCGTCGATCTCCGCGTAGGCGACGTGATAGGTGTGCAGCAGGGAGAACACTCGGCAATCGGACCGCGCCTGGGATGGACAGCCCTCGAGCATGGTCCGCACATCCTGGGGTCGCTGACCGAAGTCGGTGCCGTAGCTCCACAGCCAGCCGTAGTAGCCCATCACCGCCGTGCGTCCGGCGAGGGTCAGCAGCGGGTCGTTGGGTTTGCCCTCGGTGAGGAAAACCGCGGAGGAGGGCGTCACCGATGCCACCGTTGCCGCCAGGCTCACGTCGTCCGCGGTGGCGCTGGTGTATGGACCGCCGACTGAGTCGTTTGCAGGCGTCCACGGCAGCAACCTGACCAGCACCAGCACGCCGGTCAGGAGAACCGTCGTCGCCAGGGCAGCGGCTGCAGCGCCGCGCCACCAGCGACGCCACCAGCGCACCACCAGCGTGCTGACGAGGAGCGCGGCGCCCAGGTACCAGTACGTGAACAGCTTGGTGTTGTCCCAGTCCCACGACTGGAACACCACCAGGTTGGCCACCACGAAGACCGCCGACAGGGCCATGGCGACGCGCACCACATCGGTCGTGAACAGTCCGCGCACCCGCTGCGCGACGTCGCCAACCCGGCCGGGGACCCTGGCCAGCGCCAGAGCCAGCGCGACCACCGCGCACAGCGGTACGGCGACGCCGGTGTTGGCGATCCAGAACGCCCAGTACTGGGGTGTCAACGCAGCGCGGATGAGTCCGC
This sequence comes from Candidatus Dormiibacterota bacterium, assembly GCA_030948445.1. Next base: position 1,725 of record JALZAG010000086.1, on the reverse strand, counting down.
CAACCCCGCTCACCAACGACGCGACCGAGAGAACCGGCCGGTCGGCGCCGGGAAGGTACATCCAGCCGGGCTCGACGGTTGGAAACAGGTTGGCGTCGGCCGCGGCCCCGTGTGGGCCGGCGACGAGCGTGATCAACCGTGGCGCGGCGACCACGCAGGTGACCGCGAGCGCCACCAGCCAGCCTCGATGCCGCCACTGGGTCGCCAGGACGACGCCGACGATCGCCATGGCGATGAGGGTGTGGATGTGAATCAGTGGCATCAGGCCGATCAGCAGCCCGGCCAGCGCGAAGCTCTCGTAGCCGCGACGCTTGGAGCGCACGGCGGCGAGCACCAGGATGAGCGCCGCCAGGGCACCTGAGAAGCCGTAGAGGATGCTTCGCTGTGGCAACCACCAGGCGAACAGCGGTGTGTACCACTGCTGGTTGGGCAGCGGTTGCGACGCGGTGGACGTGAGCAGGCCGTCGTAGGCGCGAGGTTGTGCTGCCACCAGCCCCGGGAGGTCGTGAATCGTGCCCCCCACGACTGCGGGGATGTCGCCGGGATGGCCCGCCAAACCGGACCAGCTGCACTGCGCCGCGCTGAACCCGTGGTGCAGGCAGGCGTCGGCGAGGATGCCGGTGAAGCCGAGGCCGCCCCCGACCATGCAGATCGCCGCCGCCAGGGCCCCCACCGCCATCCCCACGCCCAACCGCACCGCGAGCACGGCGATGAGAAGGGTGACGCACACCGCCAGGAGCGCTCCGGGCAGCGCGAGCGCCACCGCCGGCGGTGCGCCGAGCGCGACCAGGGTGGCCGACTGGAAGTCGGGGAGGAAGGGGTAGCGGAGGTCCTGGCCGCTGAACAGCGGGTTCTGCGGCGGCAGGTTGTGCGCCACAGCGAATGTGCTGGAGGTGGTGAGGTGCTGCGACCAGTCCGCCCACACCGTTTGAAACCCGGCGGTGAGATTGCCGTTGGCGTCGATCGCGAGCGTATGCGCGAACAGGATCGTGAAGAGAAGAACGGCCGTCAGCGCTGTGAACCCCAGCCCGATCCGGTGGCGTCGGCTCTCGGGTGCCATCAGCTGGGCCCAACCCTGTCTCCAGGCGGCGAGCACGGCGTTCCGCGACCGGAACGACAGCGCACTGAACACGATCACCGTCAGCGCAGCGCCGCCGAGCACGGTGGCGACGCGCAGTCCGGCAACGAGCGCGAGGAGGTAGGTGAGCGCGCTGCCCACCAGCACGGTGACCACCACGCCGATGAGCACGCGCTCCTCGAGGCGAAGGTCGACCCGCGGCAGCGAACCCGCCGCCATGGTCCCGGCGACCAGCAGCAGAGCCGCGGCCGTCAGCCAGACCAAGGTCACCAGGCATCAACCCACAGGCGCATCTGGTGGTCCGAGTCGGGCATGGGGACGGCCGTCCACACCGGGTAGAAGAACACGAAGGCCGCCATCACCAGCAGCGTGGCAGCCCACGTCACCGGTGCCAGCGAGATATGCCGCCCGCGCACCGGGACCACGGTGTTGCGCAGACCGGCGAGCACGTAGGCAAGTGCCAGCGCAGCGAAGATCAGCATGCCGAGGGCGTGGTAGAAGAACAGCACACGGCGTTCGTTGCCCACCACCCACATCATCCACGAGGCGAGATAACCGAGCACGATGAACGCCGGCACGAATCGTCGCGACACCACTGCGCTGACGGTGATCAATGCCGCGAACACGATGACCCCGATGAACGCGAC
>JALZAG010000049.1 GCA_030948445.1 Candidatus Dormiibacterota bacterium | reverse complement strand
GGTGAGCCGTGTGCGCCGGGCATCGTCGCGGCTGCGTCGAGCACGCGCGCGACCAGGTCGGCAAAGCCCTGCTCAGCGATGGGCCGTCCCTCGACCGCGATGCGCTCGGTCCACGACAGCAGGTGCGGTTTGGTCAGCATGACGGTGCGCAGGCCAGCGGCCCGCGCCATCGAGTCGACAAGCGCACACACCGAGCCCTTGCCGTTGGTGCCGGCCACGAGCGCGCCGCGAAGTCCCTGGTGGGGATTGCCGAGCTCGGCCAGGAGGACCTCGATGCGCTCCAACCCGAGCTTCATGCCGCGACCCTCGAGCGCCTCCAGCGCGGCCAGGGCGCCCGGGTAGTCGAGTGTCAGCGCCACGGCCACGCCGCGGTCATTGCCTCATCGGCACTCGGGCGCTCCACGACCTCGTGCAGCCAGTGCATCCAGGCGCGCCGCCGGGGCGCCGCATCGTCGCACTCCTCGACGGCTGCGACGCGCAGCAGGCAGCCGGTCTGATGCACCAGCGCCGCCTGGAAGTCCTGGTACTCGAGGAGTGCAGCGGCGTCCACGACTGCGTCCGCATTCCCGGCGCCGGTCACCACGAAGCCGAAGATCCGCCCGCGCTCGTGGTCGAAGGTCGAACGCGGAGTGATGGTCATCGCGGCCGCGGCCGGGAGCAGTGGCGTCAGGGTCTCCAGCCACGCGCGCTGCGGGTCAGACGCGGCGTCGATGACATCAAGGATGAACAGCTCGCCGCTCAACGCCGCGACGGCGGACCCAAACTGGCGCCAGTACAGGAGATCTGAGCCGTTGAGCGCGACACTGCCGAGGTCATGACCGTCATCACCGACGAAGCTGACCATGAACGGCCGTGCGTACGGTTTGCGAGCCTCCTGCTCGGACCAGCGCAGGCGTAGGGTGGGCACGTCGCGGTCAGCGCGACTCTGCAGGAACGCCGCCGCCGCGCCGCGCCGCGCAGAGCGCGACCGTGTTCTGCATCAACATTGCGATGGTCATCGGTCCCACCCCGCCCGGAACCGGGGTGAGCCAGCCGGCGACGCCTTCGACGGAGTCGCGGTCGACGTCCCCGCGCACCTTGCCGTCCACGCGCGAGATGCCAACGTCGATGACGCAGGCGCCGGGCTTGACGTAGTCGGCCGTGATCATCCCGGCGCGCCCGATGGCGGCGATGAGGATGTCAGCCTCACGACAGACCGCCGCAAGGTCGACGGTGCGCGAGTGACACATCGTCACCGTGCAGTCCGCGTTGAGCAGCAGCATCGCCATCGGGCGGCCCACCAGTGCGCTGCGACCCACCACCACGGCGCGGCTGCCTCGCAGCGGCACGTCGTAGCGGCGCAGCATCTCCATGCACCCCGCCGGCGTGCACGCCACCGATGTCGGCTTGGCTCCCTGCGCGAGCAACCCCATGTTCACGGGGTGCAGACCGTCCGCGTCCTTGTCGGGGCGGAGCACATCGAGAACTGCGTCGGGATCTACCTGGGCCGGGAGCGGCAGCTGTACGAGGATGCCGTCGACGCCGTCGTCGTCGTTCATCCGCTGCACCACCTCGACGATGTCGGCGGTGGAGCTGTCTGCCGGCGGGGTCTGCTGCTCGACGCGCAGGCCGAGCTCCTCGGCAGCCCTGCCCTTGTTGCGCACGTAGATCACCGAGCCGGGGTCTTCACCGCAGAGCACCACCCCGAGCCCAGGGCGGATACCGGACTCGGTGAGCGCACGAGCGCGTTCGCCCACCTCGGCGCGCACCGTTGCGGCAAGCGACTTCCCGTCGATGATCACGGCGCTCACGACTGCGCCTGGCTCCTCTCGCGCTCGATGACCACCGCAAAGCGGTGGAAGATGCCTGCCAGCGGTGGCTGCTTGGCGACCCTGACGCGCACCGAGGCGATGCGCTCGTCGCTCAGCAGCGCGCTGGCAATCTCCTCGGCCACCTTCTCCAGGAGGTTGTGCTGCTTGTTCTCGACGACCTGTCGGACGGCTTCGTAGCAGCGCACATAGTCGACCGTGTCCTGGAGCTGATCGCTGCGGCCGGCGGTGCTGAGATCGCTGCGGATCTCGACATCGACGTCCACACGACCACCGAGGGCTCGCTCAGCCTCCACGTCACCGTGGTGGCCGAAGAACTGCAGACCCTCGAGAAGGAGTCGATCGCTCGCCATCGCCGCGATTGTAGGGAGCGGGCGCGATGCTCCCGATCAGCTCGCCTCGGACGTCTGCTCCGGGCGAAGCACCTGCTCGCGCTTGGTGACCGGGTTGACCATGACCACCACGAAGAGGTCCTCGAAGTCGCACTGGAAGAGCTGCATCAGTGATTGGCGGAGCTTGGGGCCAGGGTTGCGCGTGCCCGCCTCCAGCGCCGGGATGTAGTTCTGGGTGACGCCGAGACGGCGCGCCAGCTCCCGCTGGGTGAGGCGGTGTCGATCGCGCATGGCGCGCAGTCCGGTGGCGCGCACCTCGACGTTCATAGCTCGCCGAGGGTATGACCAAAACGTAGTTTTGTCAACGCGGAATGGCGGCACCGCGAACTAGACTCGCGTGCATGTGCCGCGTCTGCCTCAAACGTCCGGAGATCCCTGACGAACGGTACGGCCGCTGCGAGAGCTGTGCCAAGAATGGACGCATCGCCTTTCGTTTTCGTCTCGGACCGGCGCGTAACGGGGAGGGGTTGGTGGTGCGCGCGGGCGAGCTGTCCCCCCGTGCGCTGCGCCAGAAATGGCGCGAGCCGCTGGCCGCATACGGCGGCCACGCCGCCGCCAAGGCGCACCTCGGCCTCCATGAGATGGAGCTCGTCACCGCTCGGGACAAGCTCGAGTCAGTGCGGGTTGCGCAGGACCTGGGTGACCGCGCTGACGAGGCGGTCGCGGCGCTACGGACAGCCTCTGAGCGCACCGACGCCGCGTGGTGACGAGAGTTCTCAGCCGCCCACGAGCTTCCACCACGGGGATGGGCCCGCGAGGCGGTCGGTGGTGGTCAGCGCCCAGGTCCCGATGAGACTTCCCTTCAGGGAGACCGAGATCGACCCAGCGTGGGCGCCAGCCGCGGCCGGGACGGCGATCGGAGTGACGGAGGTGACCACCGCCAGGCTATCTCCACTGTGCACCAGCACGAACTTCGCCGGGCCGCTCACCTGCAGGGTGGTGTAAGCGCCCCACGGCGCGACGAGGTGTCCGCTCACGGGGATGCTTGTGGGGCCGACCGCCACCGTGCTGAAGTCCATGTAGGCGCTGTCCACTGAGGCGCGGGCCACATCGAACGCGCCGCCGAGCTCGGGGTTGGCGAGGTCCACGTTGCCGTCGCGGGGTTGGTTGAGGGCGGCGCCGACCATGGTGAGAGGGGGTGCACCGGTAGACAGGGTTCGCCGCGCGGCGAAGAGCAGACACCCGCCGGCGGCCGGGGTCCAGCCCGTCTTGATGCCCACCCATCCCGGTTCCGCGCTGAGCAGGATGTTGAGGTTCTTCACGGCCGTCCCATCGGGGAGCGTCGCGCTCGTCGTCGACACAATGTTGACCAGGGCCTCGTTCTTGATCACCGCCTCGCCGAGGGTCACCAGGTCGGCAGCGGTCGAGGTGGTGGCCTGGTCGAGACCGTCTGGGTCGGCAAAGTGGGTGTGGCGCATGCCCAGTGCAACCGCGCGCGCGTTGAGCCGATCGACGAACGCGGCGACGCTCCCATCGATCCAGCGGGCCGCGGTGAGCGCGAAGTTGTTGGCCGACGGCAGCATCAGGCCGAGGAGCAGGTCACGCTCGGTGAGGTGCTC
>JALZAG010000011.1 GCA_030948445.1 Candidatus Dormiibacterota bacterium | reverse complement strand
GGGTGCGCACGCAACCTGGTGCTGCTCGGCGATCCCCAGCAGCTGGAGCAGCCCTCGCAGGGCTCCCATCCGCCCGGCGCGCGCGCGTCGGCGCTCGGCCACCTGCTCAACGGAACGGAGACGATCCGCCCCGACCGGGGTCTGTTTCTCGACGTGACCTGGCGCATGCACCCCGACGTCTGTCACTACATCTCCGAGAACTTCTACGACTCACGACTGCGCTCGAGTCCCACAACCGCCGGTCAGCGAATCCTGGGACACGATGAGCTGTCCGGGACCGGCCTGCGTTGGATGCCTGTCGAGCACACTGGCAACCGCTCGGCGTCGGATCAGGAGGCGAGCGCGGTTGCCGAGCTGGTGGTGCGGCTGCTCGGCCGGTGGTGGATCGACCAGGACGGCATCGAGCGTCCCGTGACCCCGGCCGACATCCTGGTGGTGGCGCCGTACAACGCTCACGTCGCCGCGCTGCGCAGCAGCCTGGTCGACGATGTGGCCGTCGGCACCGTCGACCGCTTCCAGGGACAGGAGGCGGCCGTGGTCATCTACTCGATGGCGACGTCACTGGCCGAGGACGTTCCGCGTGGGATGGAGTTCCTCTACTCGCGCAACCGGATCAACGTGGCCGTCTCGCGGGCGCGGTGCCTTGCCGTGCTCGTCTGCTCGCCCGACCTGCTCCGCGTGTCCTGCACCATCGCCGCCCAGATCCCGCTGGCCAACGCGCTGTGCTCATTCATCGAGCATGCGCGCCCTGTGGACCCGGCCGAGAACCACGCTGCCCAGCTGGTGATGCTGTAGCCGAGGGGAACCGACCGACCTCGTCGGCCGGCCGGTTCCGCGCGGGGTTCAGCAGGCGCAGACCTCGAGCACACGCGTCCCCCAGTTGCGCCGGCCGTCACTGGTCTGGCTGGACTTCGGCGGCACGTACTCGGTGCTCAGCCAGAAGGCCTGGCCACCGGGATCGAGCACCGCGAAGGAGTAGTCACCCCAACGGGTCGCCGTGGGGTCGTAGGGCCCCGAACCGCCAGCGGCGGTGATGGGGCCGCCGAACGCGGTCGCCGTGGGTTGCAAGACGGCGTACGCGGCGCTGGGATAGATGCCCGACCCCGTCTTGGTGAAGACCATCACGGCCAGCCCACTCGAGTCGGCCTGGATCGCGGGGTACATGATGTAGCGGTCGGCCTGCACCTCGTAGCCCTGGCGGGTGATGGTGGCGTTGCCGATCACGGAGCCCGACAGCGTGGGGTGAACAGCGAACCACGCCGCACCGGCGCGTTCGGCCGTGTCGTTGGGAATGGTCACCGCGGTGGTGAGTGCGCCCCACAGTGTCCCGTTGATGAACTGCGTCTGCTGCATGCGGTCATCACCGGCGTCGAGCAGGCTCGACGAGCCCTTCTGCTGCGCCTTCGGGGGAATGCCGTAGGGCTCGGACGTGATCACGCGACTCGAAAGAGTGGGGGAGTGTCCCGACGCCACTGCCGCAGTGTTGGTCATCGCCCACACCCCGAGGCGGTTGTCGAAGGTACCGTTGGGGTCCAGCGAATTGAGGAAGTATTCCGCTGCCGCGCTGCCGTTGGTCAACGCGGGCTGCACGGATGCGGCCACGGCACCACCAATGCTGAGGTGGCCGAAGTGCACGTAGTGGGCACTCCCGGAGCCACCGACCAGGTCCGACTTGGCAATCGCATAGATCTGCGCGCCGTTGAACTCCGGTCCGAGCAGCGAGAACTCGTTGGTGCTGATGTACAGGTTGTTGTGGTCGATGCCCAGCAGAGGCTGGTCACCGAGGCATGGGCAGCCGGGGTTCTTGGGCTGACCGTTGCCACCGTTGTCGGTGGTGTCGATGACGTACTGCGTCCACATCTTGGTGGGGTCGCCGGTCTTGCTCACTGCGATGTCCACGGACGAGGCGGTGCTCGCGTCATTGATGAACAGGATTTCCACGAACCACCTGTCGACGGACGCGTCGTAGTAGCAGCGCGGGTCCGACGTGAACTCCGCCGCGCCAACGTTGAAGATGTCGTTGACGTTGAACGGCCCCACCACGGTGCTGCCGTCGGTGTGGTAGATCCGGTATGCAGAGTTGACCGGTTCAAGCACGAAGCCGTTGCCCACACACAGACCCTGGTCCGGTGGCTCGAACTCAGCCCCGAAGTTGGTCACTGCGCTGTCGCGGCTGCTGACCCCGTTGAAGTTGTGCAGGAGACTCGTCGGCGTGGTGGCGGCGGCGCTGGCCGTCGGCGCTCCGCTGGTGCGGGTGGCATCGGCACCGCTGCGCGTACGCGTCGAGCGCGCCCCGTGCGGCCGAGCGGACGCGGAGCTCTGGCTGCTGGAAGCGGACGGGCGGGCGACGCCGGCGAGGCCCGGCGTGCCGGCCGCGTACTGGGTGGCGGCCGTGGTGGCGGCCTGAGCGCGGCTGCCCGGCAGCCCGGCGACAGCGGTGCTGGACCCCAGGAGACCCGCGATCACGAGCCATTTGAGTGTACGTCGGGTCATGGAGGCCTCCTCATCCGGACTGTGGACCGCGCAGCCTTCCACAACGGTCGGTGCAAATGCAACCAAACGCACTGAAACCGCCAGCTGGCGCCCCGACCGAAGAGGCGAAAAAAGTGCCGGGAGTGGGAGTCGAACCCACACGGGGTTGCCCCCGGCGGTTTTTGAGACCGCTGCGTCTACCGTTCCGCCACCCCGGCGATGACCGCAACTCTGCCACGTGACCGGGAGGCTGCGGCGATG
>JALZAG010000216.1 GCA_030948445.1 Candidatus Dormiibacterota bacterium | reverse complement strand
GCCGGCCACCGTGAGATCCTCGACGACCGCCAATGTGATTGCCGCGGCCACGAACACTCCGAGCAGGACGTCACCGACAGCAACCTGGAGCGACGCGGGGAGACCGTGGAGCACGACCTGCCACGACAGCCCGCCGGGCAGCTTGTCCGCGCTGTACAGCAGGTCGGTCGCGAAGGCCGATGGGCTGGTGATGATGTAGGGCGCGGAGACGGCCAGGAGCACGGCTCCGACCGTCAGCAATACACGCGCGGCACCACGCCCGCGTCGGACCAGCCAGGGCAGGAGAAAGATCGGGAAGGTCTTGGCGGCAACGGCGAGCGCGTACACCACCGCGAAGCGCCAGCCGCGCGCGGGTGCCGTGTGACGAAGAGTGAGGGCGAGCATGAGAAGGGCGAGGGCCACGCTGTCGAACCGCCCGTAGAACGCGCCGTTGTACAGCACCAACGGATTGAGGAAGAAGACAGCGGCACCAAGGGCCTGAGCGGGTTCACCGGCGCCGTGGCGGCGCAGCTCGAAGACGATGAGCAGAGCGGCCCCAAGGTCCGCGGCGACGATGGGGAGCTTCCCGAGGACCGTGAAGGGTACGCCGGTGTGCAGAGCGAGCCATTGCATCGGCAACTCGACGTACAGGAACAAGGGGAAGTACGAGTAGGGACCGCCGCTGTACGCCGGGTGGTGCGCGTACACGTTGACGCCGTTCAGCGTCGCCCGGGAAGCGAGGTCCCAGACAGCGAAATCGGGACCGTGTGTGATCGGCACGAGGATGGCGCGAATGACCACGCCGACGACGAGCACACCCGCCACCCGGCCGTAGCAGGCAAACCCCCGACGCAGGCGCTCAGTGGGGGTCACCTCACGAACAACCAGGAGCGATGTACAGGTCGCGAGCGTTGCCGAGACTCACCCGCACGGAGTAGTGCTCGGTAACCCACGCGGTGAAGCCGGGGAGGTGGGCGAGACGGCCGCTCGAGAAGAGGACCGCGCACACCGGCCGCCTACCGTCCGTCACAGCTTCGAGGCCGGGGACTGCGCCGGGCTCCGCATACAGCCGGGTGTTCGAGGTGTCGACATACCGCGGCGGCGCCGCGCGATCGGCGAGCGCCTGGGCGAACTGATCGTCGCCGACGAGCTGTGCCGATGGCGACGTGTGCGCTCGCAGCGCGTCGGCGAGCCCGCTGAAATCGGTGACTGGTTGGAGGTCGCGAAGGCCGGACCAGAGGAAGAGCGCGGCCGCCACGCTCAGTGCGGTGGCAGTCGTCGACGCAGCCATCATCGAGTGGCGCGGCACCGCGCGCCGCGCCCAATCGAACACGGACGAGATCCCCGCGGCGCACATCAGCGCATATGCGGGCGACGTCGACACGGCATGATGTGGCCACAGCGGGTGGGTCACCGCCATGGCGGCCACAGATCCGCCGAACCAGGCCACGCCAGTGATCACCAGGCGCGGGTGCCGCCGCCACCCCACCACTGCACCAACCGCAGCGAGGACGGCCAGAGGCCACCGAGCCGTCAGAGCGGTCGCGACGCTGATTCCCGATGTTGCCGACTGGGTGTCGAGGTGCAATCCGACCGCCTCGCTCCACGTCGCGGTCCAGGCGTCGTGAATGGGCAGGAGGATTGCCGCTGCCGCCATCAGCCCACCCGCGAGGCCCGCGATCAGCAGCCTGCGCCACTCACCGTGACCCGCGACCACCGCCAGCAGGGGGAGAACGACGGCGATGTCGAGAAGCTTGGTGAGGAAGCCCGCCGCCAGAGCGGCACCGGCGAGGGCCGCAGCGACGGTGCTCCACCGGCGGCTGCGAATCGTGATCGCGACAGCGGCGAGGGCGACGGCCACAACCCCGAGCGAAGTAGCCGGGCCGTCGGCCTGCAGCACCACAGACTGATGGAGCATCACCGGGTCCACCGCCAGAGTGGCTGCGGCGCCAACGGCCGCCAGTCGTCCGCCCAGTCGCCAGCCGATCACGCTCCCCGCCACGACCGCCACGACAGCCCACGCCAGCATCACTGCCCGGGCCGCGGCGATACCGCCGCCGAGCAGTGCCCACGGCGGCTCAGCGAACAGCAGAAAGGCAGGGGGCTGCGAGCTGTACACAGAGGTGAAGAGGGCATGTCCGCTGCGCATCGACTGCATCGAAAGCCAGTACACGCCCTCGTCCCAGTCGATCTCACCGAGCCCCAGGAGCGGCAGGCGGCTGGCCACCGTCCCAAGCACAACGACGCCGATCGCCCCAGTCGCGAGCGCGCGCGGCCGATTCCGGTTGAACCAGGATCGCATCTCGACTGGGAGACTAGTTCACGGCGCCAGTGGCGGGGCCGGCGACCTCGACGCTGCCGAGCTAGCGGGAGCGACTGGCCGGCACGGCGCCGCGGCCGAGCACCGCCGCCGGGACCAGGCCGAAGCGGAGCTTCAGCACCATGATCATTGCCTCGGGGATCATCCCGATGCGCATCTTCGAGAGGCCGTGGGCGCGGTCGTTGAACGTGATCGGAATCTCCACGACGCGCTGGCCGGTGCGCTTGATCGCCCAGTCGAGCTCGATCAGGAAGCCGTAGCCGCTCGATCGGATGCGGTCGAAATCGATGACCCGCAGCGCATCGGTTCGGATGCACCGATATCCGCTCGTGCAGTCGTGCATGGGCAGGCCGAGCACCGAGCGCGCCCAGATGCACGCCCCAGCGGTCAGGGCGATACGCCACGCCGGACGCCCCACCACCCGTCCGCCCTTGACGCGCCGCGAGCCGATCGCCACGTCCGCGCGGTCGCACGCCGCGACCAGGGAGGGCAGGTCCTCCGGCGGATGCGAGAGGTCAGCGTCCATCTCGATGGCCAACTCGTACCCGCGCTCGAAAGCGTGGTTGTAGCCCGCGAAGAGCGCACTCGCCAAGCCCGCCTTACCCGGCCGATGGATGACGGTGAGCCGTGACTCGCTCGAAGCGACCCGGTCCGCGAGATCCCCCGTTCCGTCCGGCGAGTTGTCATCCACTACGAGAACGTCAATGTCGATGGTGGCCCAGATTCTCTCGAGGACGAGCGGCAGGTTCTCGCGCTCGTTGTAGGTCGCCAGCACCACCAGCGCGTTGTGCGGACGTTCCGGGCGGGGGACCGGTCCGCTCTGACCAGGTTGGCCGGCCGTGGTCACCTGCCGCGGGACATGTTCACTCGACACGTGCGCGGACTCTGACAGGTACTGGGACTGCGCTGATGCTCGCTGGCAGGCTTCCGGAAGCGACCCCGAGCACCAAGCTCAGGCGGTGGCAACCTCACCCGGCTCAGCCCCACTGGCGAGCTCGCGAGCTCGGGCGAGGGCGCCGTCAACGCCGCCGCCAAGCGGTGCCACGCCAGCTCGCAGCGTCTCCTGGAGACCGAGACGGCTCATCTGCTGGAGGAGTCGTCGCGCTGCCACCTGCCCGGCCGCCACCCCGCCGTCCCTGATCAGCAGCGCCGCCGCGCCCCCCTCGAGGATGGTCACCGGCTCGTTGGCTCGTGCGTACGCGATTACCAGCGCGGCGTACCCGGACCGGGCGCTCGCCGGAATGGCCTCATCGATGACGAAGAGGCAGCACGCTCCGTCGCCCGTCACCGCCCCGGCCGCTGCCAGGAAGCGATCATGCCCCACCGCCCACGGCAGCTGGGAGATAGGTGGCAACTCCATCGAGGCCACCGCGTCAGCTCACCAGCAGGTCGGCGGCGAGCGCGTTCAGCGCCGCGAGCCGCGCCGATGCTGACGCGCCCTTCCCGGATGACCACGCGAGCAGCAGCCCCACCGCCTCGAGGAGCTCACGGAGTCGCAGCGGTTTGGGTAGCGCGCTGACGCCGTCGCGCATGGCCAGGGGATGGCGCAAAGACCCACTGACAAAGCAGATCCCGCTGCTCGCCGCGTTGCGATGCGCCACCAGCTTCTTGGCGAGGTCGAGGCCGTGGACGTCGGGCAGCAGGCCGTCGAGGAGGATGGCGCCGAAGCGATGGCGGTTCACCTCGCGGAGCGTCTCAGCGCCCGTTGCACAGGCGTGGACGTCACCCGCGACGCCCGTGAGGGCCCGGGAGAGGAACGATCGAACGAGATCGTCGTCCTCGACAATCAGGACCGGCGAGGGTTCCATCGGCCGTGATCGTACCGGCTCATTCCTGACGGTGCGGACAGGAAACCAGATTGTGATGGCATCCGCACTCCGCGCGGAGTTCGTCGACGGCGATGATTCCGTCCGCGAACGCGATCGACGGCTGGCCGTCCTGGGCGGCTCCGGGGTGCGCGCGCAGCACGTACGCCACGCGCCCCTCGACCAGGGTCCAGGCCGGCATGTTGGGGACCCCTGCGCGGATCATGCGCAGCGCCGCGCTGGCGGACGAGGCTGCGTCGACGTGGCGATGCCCGACCGACGGCGCGTACGTCGCCCCGGTCATATCGATGGGTTCGCCGGGCCAGTCTGTCAGCAGGCGATCGACTGCCTCACCGAGCGCTGCGGTCCCGATCTCGCTGAGGCGGCGCGTCAGCGGCCCCGACGTGTCTTGCGCCGACACCTCGGCGGTGCGCTGCGCCAGGATGGGGCCCGCATCGACCTTGGGGACAGCCCGGTGCAGGGTGATTCCCGCGAACTGGGCGCCGGCGGCGATGGTCCAGTACACCGGCTCAGGCCCGCGCCGCGCGGGCAAGGCGCTCGGGTGGATATTCATCCAGCCGTGCCGGGGAACACCGAGCGCTCGCGAGCCGATGATCTGGTCAAAGCTGGCCATGACCACGCCGTCGAGCCGCAGAGCAGCGAGGTCGAGGATGGAGTGCTCGTCGTTGACCCGCCACGCTCTCAACAGCGGCACCTCGAGGTGGTCGGCGATTCGGCTCAGGGCGTTGTCTCCGAGGATCGCCTCGTGCGCGCCGGGCGACGTGAGCAATCCCACCACCTCGACGTCAAGCGCAAGCAGTGCCAGGAGGAACGCCAGGCTGTAATCGGAGGGGAAGCCGGCGAACAACACTCGCGGCCCACCCGTCGCGTGCGCGGTGCCGTCCAGAGCCGCCATGTTGCCGTCAGGAATGAAGGAGAACTCAGACCGCGCCCACAGCGTGCTCCTGACGACATCAAGAGCGGGGGAGGCGGTCGCCACCGTCAGATCCTAGCGCCGCGAGCCCAGTCGGCCGGGATCAGACCATCCGAGACCAGCCCGTCGAGCGCAGAGCGCACTCGCTCGGGGCTTGCGTCGGGCACCGCGCTGACTGCCGTGGCGACCGCTGCCGGCGAAGCAGCCGGCGACCGCAGTGCCTGGGCAAGGATTGCCCCGCGCAGCTGCCGGAGGCTGCCTCTGTACGACCTCTGCACAGGGCGCGGCGCAGCGGGCAGGCCGACCGCGCGGCCCCGCCACGCGCAGCTGTCGACCAGCGGACATCCGCTGCACAGCGGGCGAGCACGGCAGTGCGCTGCCCCGACGTCGAACAGCGCGTAGGTGTACGCGCGCACCGAGAGCTGCGCCGGCTGTCCCTCGCGCAGCACGGCGTCGAGCCGCGACGGGGTGGACTCCTGCGGCTCGCACCCCAGCCCGGCACGTGCGGCCACCCGCGCCAGGTTGACGTCGCGTGGCGGGTCCGCCGCGAGCGTACCGACATCGCTGAACGCGAGCAGCGCCCGCGCGGTGTACGCGCCGACTCCGGGGAGCGTGCGTAGTCCGACCTCATCAGCCGGCCAGCCGTGCTCGACCACCCGGGCGGCGACCAGCCACAGCGCGCGGGCACGGCGCGGGTAGCCCAGCCCCTCCCACTCGCGCAGCACGTCGGCAAGCGAGGCGGTGGCACAGGCGGCCGCGGTCGGCCAGCGCTCCACGAAGCGAGTCCATCGCGGCAGCACGCGCGCCACGGACGTCTGCTGCAGCATCATCTCGCTGACGAGCACCGCCCAGGGGTCGGTGGTCAGTCGCCACGGCAGGGCGTGGCGACCGTTCAGTTCGAACCACTCGCTCAATCCCGCGGTCCACATGGGTGCAGTGTGCGGGATGCTGCGCGTCCGCCCAAGCGCGCGGATTTGCGAAACTCGGCCGCCAAAGAGACGAGGAGGCACCCTGCATGGCGCGCCACACGATCACCCTGATTCCCGGCGACGGGATCGGCTATGAGGTCAGCGAGGCCGCGCGCCGTGTCATCGACGCCACGGGGGTGGACATCGAGTGGGACGTCCAGAACGCAGGGCTCGATGTCGTCGAGGAATTCGGTCAGCCGATGCCCGACCACGTGCTCGCGTCGATTCGCAAGAACAAGGTGGCCATCAAGGGGCCGCTGACAACTCCGGTGGGCAAGGGCATCCGCAGCGTCAACGTGGCGCTGCGCCGCGAGCTGGATCTCTTTGCACTCGTCCGCCCGTGCAAGTGGTACCCGGGTGTGCGCAGCCGCTACCAGGACGTTGACCTGGTGATCGTGCGCGAGAACACGGAAGACCTCTATGCCGGCATCGAGTTTGCGGAGGGGGAGAAGGAGACGCTCGACCTCATCGAGAATATCGAGCGCCTCGAGGGACGCCGAATCCGCGATGACTCGGGCATCAGCATCAAGCCGATCAGCGTCACAGCGACGCAGCGCGTGTTCCGCTTTGCGTTCAGGTGGGCGATCGACAACGGCCGCCACAAGGTGACCGCGGTGCACAAGGCCAACATCATGAAATACACGGATGGGCTGTGGCTGCGAGTCGCCGAGGAGGTTGCCAAGGAGTTCCCCGAGATGGAGTTCGAGGAGCGCATCGTCGACAACATGGCCATGCAGCTGGTGCAGAAGCCCGAACTCTATGACGTCATGGTGATGCCAAACCTCTACGGCGACATCCTCAGCGACCTCTGCGCCGGCCTGGTCGGGGGCCTCGGCCTCGCCCCCGGTGCCAACACCGGCGATGAGATCGCGGTCTTCGAGGCCACCCACGGGAGCGCGCCGAAATACGCGGGCAAGAACGTCGCCAACCCGATGGCGATGATGCTGAGCGGCGTGCTCATGCTTCGCCACATCGGCGAGAAGGAGGCGGGTGACCGCCTCGAGGCCGCCATCGCGGCGATCATCGCGGACGGCACGAGCGTCACCTACGACATGAAACCGAGCCGTGATGATCCGACCTCAGTGGGAACGTCCCAGGTGGCGGATGCGATCATCGAGACCCTGGAGCGAGACCCGGTCGCGCGCTGACATGGATGTCACCGGTCGGCTGGTTCGTCTCCGTGCAGTGGAGCCTGACGACGCTCCCGCGATCGCGGGACTCCTCGCCGATCCCCGCGTCGTCGCGGGGCTCGCGCAGTGGTCGCACGCGCCCTACCCGGTCGAGCAGGCGCGACAGTGGGTGACCGCGACCCCGCCCGATGAACTCCATTGGGCGATCGAATGCCTGGAGGACGGCGCGTTCATTGGAGTGACGGGCTTTCACGGCATCGACCACCGCAACCGCCACTGCGGGTGGGGCATCTGGACCGGTCCGCCGGAGCGGTGGGGTCACGGGTACGGGACCGAGGCATGCATGCTCAGCGTCGAGTACGCCTTCCGTTACCTGGCCGTGGAGAAGGTGTGTCTGCTCGTGTATCAGGGCAACGACCGTGCCAGGCGCACGTATGAGAAGGCGGGGTTCATCAGCGAGGGCGTTCGCCGGCGCCACTACTGGCGCGACGGAGGCCTCATTGACGTCGAGATGATGGCTGTGTTCAGCGACAACCCGATCTATGCGAGTCCCATCGCCCCCATCCCCTAGCATCGCCGTGTGAAGGACAGGCTGTTCAAGTCACTGCCGGTGCGCGCGGTCGTCCGGTTCCTCAACGCCCAAGGACCGAACTGGGGCACCATCGTCGCCTGGAACCTCTTCTTCGCGTTCTTCCCGATGGTGTTCCTGGTGATCACCGTGGTGGGGCTGGCCCTGCACGACCCGGGAACCAGGGCAACCATCGAGCAGCAGGTTCTCGCCGCGTTTCCCTCGTGCCGCTCCCAGCAGGCCGGAGGAGGAACCTGTCAGATCATCACCGCGCTCGAGGACTTCCGCAAGAGCACCGGGTTGTTTGCGATCGTCGGCATCCTCGGTCTGGTCTGGTCCGGTGCCAGCCTGTTCAGCGCCATCGAGAATGGGCTCAACAGCCTATACCCGTGCAAGTCGCGTGACTTCCTCCAGCAAAAGCTGATGTCCATCGGGATGGTCGTCGTCTTTCTGGTCATGGCCCTGCCATTGATGCTCAGTGGCAGTCTGCTCTCACTGCTGCAGTCCATTCCGGGCCTACCCGGGTTCCTGCATGGGGGCGTTGCCGCACTGCTCATCCAGACCGGTGCGGGCGTGGTCGACGCGGCATTGCTCTTCGGGGTCATCTACTACGTGGTTCCACATCGCAAACAGCACGTCCGCGACATCCTCGGCGGCGCCATCGCGGCCGGGGTGCTCTTCGAAGCTCTGACGCTGGTGTTCCCCCTGTACTTCAAGCTGGTGACCAACAGCCCGCAGTGGGGGCAGACCTTCGGGCTCGTGTTCGTGCTGCTCTTCTACTTCTTCCTGCTATCTCAGATCATCATGCTCGGCGGCGCCCTCAACGCCGAGGTCGGTGCCGGCCACGAGACATGCAAGGCACCCGGGCTCAAGGGGGAGGCCTCGACGGCGAGGCCCTCTTGAAGGATCCCGTCCGATCGACCGCCCCCTGACTCAGGACTCCTATCCGACGGGTGACAGGTCTGTCGCAGAGCGGAAACCGTGGGCCGGTGGCACGTATACACCACGGAGTGTCGGCTGTGACGGATCCGCAGAATCCACGTGGACGGAATGTGATCGCAGGAGAGAGCACGCCCGGGGACACCGCGCTCACGGCGCTGGCGCTCGAAGAGCCGGCTCGTATGCTGATCGATGACATCCTCGAGGCGGCGCGCGAGTATCTCGACACCGACGTGGCCTTCGTCGCTGAGTTCGCCGCCGGGGAGCAGGTGTTCCGCCACGTCGCCGGTGACGCCGCCCTGTTCAGGCTCAGCTCCGAGTTGCGCGTGCCGCTCGGCTGGATGTACTGCAAGGCGATGACCGACGGCCTCCTCGACGAGGCCATCCCTGATACATCGGCCGACCCCGTTGCGTCGACCATGGACGTGACCCTGGAAGCCAACATCGGCAGCTACGTCGGTGTGCCTGTGAGCCTGCCTGATGGACGGATCTGGGGGTCGATGGCCTGCGTCAGCCGCCAACCCGACCACAGCGTGGGCAAGCGCGATGTTCGCTTCATGCGAATGCTCGCGCGCATCTACGCCGAGCAGTTGGAGCGGGAGGAGCGCGAGGCCGTGGCCCGCCGCCAGAAGCGCGCCCAGATCCGCGCCGTGCTGCGCGAGGGCCGCTTGACGACGGTTCTGCAACCCATCGTCGATCTCGTCAGCGGCGCCGCCGTTGGCTATGAGGCGCTGGCTCGATTCGAGGGAGAGACCCCTCAACCCCCGGACGTCTGGTTCGCGGCCGCCGGCAGCGTCGGCCTCGGACTCGAGCTCGAGCTCGCCGCCGTCAAGTCTGCGCTCGAGCACCTCGACACCCTCCCGACGGAAACGTACCTCTCCATCAATGTCTCGCCAGAGACGGCGGTGAGCAGTGAGTTCGCGATCCTGATCGAGGGGGGCACGGACCGGATCGTGATCGAGGTCACTGAGCACGCCGCCATCGGCGACTATCCGCAGTTCAACAGCTCGGTCGCGCGCCTTCGCTTTCGCGGGATGCGCTACGCGGTCGACGACGCCGGCGCAGGTTTCGCCACCTTCAGCCACATCCTCAGCACCAAGCCGGACATCGTCAAGCTCGACATGTCCCTGATCCGTGACATCCATCGCGATCTGGCCCGCCGCGCCCTGCTGCACGGGCTCATCTACTTCATCGAACAGATCAACGCCACCGCTGTCGCGGAGGGCGTGGAGACGATGGAGGAGGCCGAGTCCCTGAAGCGGTTGGGCGTCCACTGTGCCCAGGGCTACTACTTCGGCCGCCCGGGTGAGGCCGTACGAGCGATGGCGCCGGCAGCCGCTTCCCGAGATGATCACCGCCGCGGGCGAGTCCGCGTTCTCCCGCTGGCGAAGTAATCTCTTGAGCGTGGAGCTCAAGGTCAGTACGCCGGTTCAACTGCAGGTGCCCGTGCACCGCCCCGAGCATCATCGCAACGTCCACGGCGGCGCGGCCCGTGCTGCCGTGTTCGGTGTCAGCGACGGCCTGCTCACCAACGTTTCGCTCATCCTCGGCGTGGCGGGTGCGCACCCTGCAGCGGGCGTGGTCCGGCTCGCCGGTCTCGCCGGCCTGGTCGCCGGTGCCTTCTCGATGTCCGCGGGCGAGTTCGTATCGATGAGCGCGCAGCGCGAGCTCATCGAGCGCGAGGTCTCCATCGAGCGCGAAGAGCTGCGCCGACACCCCGAGTCCGAGCACCGCGAGCTGGTCGCGCTGTACGTCTCGCGCGGAGTACCAGCTGACGCCGCCGAGCAGGTGGCCACCGCCCTGAGCAAGGATCCCGAGCTCGCGCTGGAGGTCCACAGCCGTGAGGAGCTGGGAGTCAGCCCGGGGTCGATCGGCTCGCCGCCAGCCGCCGCGGCCTCGTCTTTCGGGGCATTCGCGGTGGGGGCGCTGGTGCCGCTGCTCCCCTGGTTCTTCGGCAGCGGTGACGCGGCGGTGGTTGCCTCGATCATCCTTGGAGCCGTGGCGGCGCTGGCGGTCGGTGTCGCCGTCGCGTATTTCACGGGCCGCTCCCGGGTGCGCACTGCGCTGCGCCAGCTGGGCATCGCGGCGGTGGTGGCAGCGGTGACCTACGGGATCGGCACGCTCGTCGGAACGCACACCGGCGCCTGAGGTGGCGGCGTCGCGCCTCTTCGACGTCCTCGATGAGCGTGAGCCAGTGCCCGCAAGGTGCGCGCTCGAAGACGACTACGGCGCGGCCCTGGTGCTGGACAACGACCGCGTCGCGGTCAACTTCGTCAGCACGATCGACGGCATCGTCAGCTTCGGCATGGCAGCCGACGACTCCCGCGCCGTGGGCGGAGGCGTTGCAGCCGATCGCACGCTGATGGCAATGCTGCGCGCGGTGGCGGGGGTCATCGTGGTGGGTGCGGGCACACTGCGCGCCACCCTCAACCACCAGTGGACTCCAGAGGCGCTGGCGGGGGAGCGAAGCGAGGACCTCGACGTGCTGCGCGCCGTCTGTGCGCGACCCGTTGAGCCCGCTCCCCTGCTGGTGGTGGGCGGCGGCATCCCCTCCGACGCGGCGGCTGTGGCCAGGCCGGCCGTCCCCGTGCACGTCCTCACCGCGGACGGCGTGATGGACGCCCAGACCGCGCTTGGTTCCGGGGCTCACCGCGCCGGCGGTCACCTTGCTGCGGGGACCATCGTCGACGCCGCTCGAGGCCTCGCCGGGGGCGGACCGATCCTCTGCGAGGGCGGCCCTCACCTCCTGGGCACGCTGCTCGAAGGTGCGATTCCGCTCGATCTCTTCCTCACCATCGCGCCGCAGCTGGCGGGGCGGAGTGGAGAATCCGTGGAGCGGCGCAGCCTTGTCGAAGGGGTTGCTCTTCCACCGCTCTCGCGCACCGGCGAGCTCCGCTCGACGCGGCGGTCCGTCGACCACCTGTTGCTGCGATACCGGATCAACGCCCGCGCCAGCTGAGCGCGGCGCGGCGGTTGACCCCCCGACCGGTGGGACAATCGGCGCCGTGACCCTCCGCCCGACCCGCGCGACCAGGTGGCGCGCGGGCGTTGTCGTGGTCGTCGCAGTGGCGGCGGTCATCCTCGCCACCCGAGGCGCCGGCGGTGCCCAGCCACCGGCGACCAGCACCCAGCCCACCAGCTGGGTGCTCCCCAAGCTCGCGGGCACGGGAACCGTGAAGCTGACCGACCTCCGCGGCCACCCGGTCGTGCTCGATTTCTTCGCCTCATGGTGCACCGCCTGCCGCGGCGAGCTGCCCGGCATGGCGGCGCTCTCGCACCAGCTGGCAGGCCGGGTCACCTTTGCGGGGGTCGACTCGCAGGAGACCGGCGACGGCCTCGCCATGGCGCGCCAGTACGGGGTCGACACCTGGCCGCTGGCGCGCGACGTCGGGGGCTCCGAGGCGAGCGGGCTCCACGACGCTCTGGGCGCACGTGGGATGCCGCTGACCGCCTTCTACGACAGCTCCGGCCGCCTACTCACCGTTATCCTCGGCGCGATCAGTGAGGACGATCTGCGCAGCCGGATCCAGTCCCTCTACGGGATCACGGCCTAGGCATGCTCCCGCTCGGCCCGCAGAGTCTCCGCAAGGCTCCTCGCTGCGGAGCTGAGCTCGCCGGGCAGCCTCACGGCGATCTCCGCGATGAGGTCGCCGTGGCCCCCGCCGCGGAGCTTGGGCATGCCCAACCCGCGCAGGCGCAGCAGCGCGCCGTTCTGTGTGGTGGGCGCGATGCGCAGCTCGGCGGTGGTGCCGCGCAGAGTGAGAACCGGAACCTCCCCGCCCAGCAGAGCCACGTCCAGGGGTACAGCGACCTGCTCGCGAAGGTCGTCGCCATCGCGCGTGAAGCGCGCGTGGGGAAGGACGTGCACCCGCACGAAGAGGTCGCCCGAGCCGGCTCCCGAGGTACCCGCCACCCCCTGTCCCGCGGCGCGCACGCGAGCGCCGTCGGCGACGCCGGGCGGGATGCTGATCTCCACCCGACGGGTGCGCCCGTCGCGGCTCAGCTCGATGGTCCTCTTGGTGCCGGCATACGCCTCCTCGAGGGTGATGTCAGCGGTTCCCTCGACATCCTCGCCCCGCCGCGGCGTCACGCGCTCTCGGGGCCGCGCGCGTCCGGCCCCGCGGGAAGACCGGCCGAACATCGAGTGAAAGAAGTCTGAGAACGGGTCGGCGTCGCCGAACATGCTCTCGAGCTCGTCCGGGGACACGGTGCGGTACTGAACCTGCGGTCCGCGCCCGTCCCCGCCTGATGCCGACCCGAAGGGGGAGGGGCCCGGTCGGCCGGCCTTGTCCCACGCCTCGTACTCGCGCCAGCGTGGCCCCACCTCGTCGTACAGGCTGCGCTTCTTGGGGTCGCTGAGCACCTCGTTGGCCTCGTTGATCTCCTTGAAACGACGCTCTGCGGCGGGGTCGTTCTGGTTGAGGTCGGGGTGGTGCTTGCGCGCCGCCTTCCTGAAGGCGGCCTTGATCTCCTTCTGGGTGGCCGTCTTGGGCACCCCGAGCATCGCGTAGTAGTCCTGGAAGGCGGTCGGCATTGCACCCGTTGTACCCGATCGCCCTCGCGCGCGAAACGACCGGGCGGAATGGCCCACACGCCCCGCCACCGGACGTGACCGCCACCCACC
Organism: Candidatus Dormiibacterota bacterium; assembly: GCA_030948445.1. Next base: position 2,888 of record JALZAG010000216.1, on the reverse strand, counting down.
GTTATCGTGGGGGCATGTCCGCCTCACGCACGGTCGACGCCCAAGAGCTCCGGCGGCGCGTTCCTCATGGTCCGCTCGACCTGGTGAAGACGACGTTTCCGCTGCGCCAGGGCATCGAGGACCCCACCATGCGAGTCGTCGACGGTGAGGTATGGCGCGCGCTGCGAACGCCGCATGGCCCAGCGACGCTCACTCTCCGCATCACCGCCGGCGAGCTTATCGCTCGCGCCGTGGGGCCGGGGGCCGGGCACGCGCTCGAGCTGGCGCCGCGAATCGCCGGCCTCGACGACGACCCCGGGGCGCTCATCGCCCGCCACCCGGCGCTCGCTGACGCCAAGCGACGGACCCCCGGCCTGCGCCTGACGTCGGGCACATCGGTTTTCGATGCGCTCCTGTGGGTGGTCATCGCCCAGAAGGTGGTCGGCCTCGATGCGCGTCGCGCGTTTCGCGACCTGGTCGCCCGACTCGGGGAACCCGCACCGGGTGAGGTCGCCCTGTTGCTCCCACCCGGTCCCCGGCTGCTTGCAACCACGCCCTATTGGACCTTCCACGAGTGCAATATCGAACGGCGGCGGGCCGAGGTTATTATCGGGGCCGCGCGGACCGCCACATCGCTCAATGCGCTCGCTGCTCTGCCGGCGTCGGAAGCGAGGATGCGCATGATGTCACTACCCGGGGTGGGGGAGTGGACTGCAGCGGAGGTGACGGCTGTCACGCACGGTGACCCAGACGTTGTCCCGCTGGGCGACTATCACGTGCCCCATGCTGTCGCTTATGCTCTCGCTGGCGAGCCCCGGGCCGACGACGCTCGCATGCTCGAATTGCTCGCGCCATACGCCGGTCAGCGCGGTCGGGTCATCCGGCTGCTCATGGCGGGCGGCCGCGGCGCGCCCCGGTACGGTCCGCGGCTGAGCCGCCAGGACATCCGCGGGTGGTGATCCCGGCCGCCACCTCGCGGCGGCTGGACCCGCGGACATCGCCCGGCCGGCGGTAGGGTGCTCAGTCGGTGTGGTGTCTCGCCGCGTAGCCTTCACGGGGCTCGGCGCAGCGGCTGGTGCCAGAAGGTCGCTCCCCGGCCACCGGGCCAGCTTCGATCCTTAGCGGCCCCCCTGCGGTTTGTCAGGGATCGCATCCGCGCCACCTGAGCCAAGTAGCTGACCGACCCGACCTACACTGACACCTAGCAGGCTGGCTATCGTCTGGCGGGAGATCCCCTTGCGAACTGCTTCGCGCACCTCCTGGTTGCGCGCGGCTGACGCCTCCTCGGAAGCGAGTTCGGCCAAGCGTGCGAGCCGCTCCGCCATGGCGAGCTTGTTGAGGGGGGAGGCAGCCTCCAGCTCAGGAGCGTAGAGGGCGGAGACGTCGACGTCGTGCTGCTGCCATTCTGCAAGGCCGACGATCACTCCCTTCCTTGACCGCCCCTCGCCGACCCAGTCGCCAACCTTGGTCGCCCACTCCAGCTCAGAGCCCGCACGAGTGATCAGCTCCACGGGGATGAAAACGGCGATGGGAGCACCGTCTTCGTCCACCATCTTGCGAGGCTTGTATGCCTCGGTCAGCGTGCGGTCACGCGCTCCAGGAACCTGGGCTTGGCCACCAGAGTAGCGGAGGACGATCGAGCCGGCCGCGTACCGCCAGACTCCGTCCGACCACCGCTCGTAGACACGGTCGTTTTGAGGGTCGGTCCAACGCTGCTCGACCGCACTTGCCATGAGCGCACAATAGCGTGATCGGAAGTGTGAATGCAAGCGACGTCCCGGCATCACAAACGCGACTCACATAGATACGCTGACACGCTGAGCGATAGCCACTCTATTGCACTGCTGGGTTGACGGTAGCCCAGGCGGAAGCAGTGGTGCTGACATGGAGCGCGCTATCGAAGCAATTGCGTCACGCCAGCGGGCTCAGGTGCGCCCCTTTCCGGCCGGTGGGAGGAGCATTGCCGTGGTCGGGGCGGGCCGTGCTGCTGCGGTGGACGTCATAAACAGACTGCTGTTGTGGCGACGCCTTTACATAAGTTGACTTCGCTGCACGCCAGGGTGTGCACAACTGTTGACTGCACGGGCCGGTACCGGGCAAACCGAGGGTGCACACAACCGTTGTTTGCAGGGTGCGGTACCGTGCCAGCCAAACGTTCATCGCTCGGCCACCGCGGGGACTTGCGCCCTCCCGTCCGGTGAAGGATCGAGCGACGATAACCCTTATGGGAATTCGAGTTTCGCCGTCACAACTGGGGACCGGCCGCCGCTCGTTGATGTCAGAGTTGGCGTAAACATCTCACCCATTCCCCGGCAGGGCGGACGATTACCTGGAGGTTGCCCTTGTGTTTGCCTATGGGGAAGTGGTATGAGATGCGCACCTGTTATCCGCAGGGCGTTTCCTGTGACTTCTTGCAGGATTTTTTGGGGGCGGCTGGGGGTGAGTACGTGGGCCGGCAGGCGCGTGGCTGATTTCTTCAGCACGTCGCGCCGCCGTGCCGGCTCTCCCGCTCACCAGGCGGTGAGGGTGCCATCCGACCCGGCCGCTAGCGAGAAGCATCCGGTAGGGCTCGCCCTCCGTATCAGGCATGTGCGAGAGGGGCTGATCTGGGTGGTTCAGGCGGTGCGGACGGTGCGTCGGCGACCGGCTCTGCGCCTCGTCGTCCGCGGAATCGTGGGCGCGACGATCGGCGTTGCGATGGCCCTGGTGGCCGCCCACACGGGCCCCGCGGGGAGCACCCACAGCGACCCCAACGCGTCGGTCCTGGCCCACAGCGCCCTGGTCGACACCGCCGTCCCGCCAGACCCGAACGCGGTCCCGTCGGACACCCCCGCCCCGACGCCGGATCCGACCCCCCCGCCGCCCGCCCCGACGCCGGATCCGACCCCCCCGCCGCCCGCCCCGACGCC
>JALZAG010000004.1 GCA_030948445.1 Candidatus Dormiibacterota bacterium | reverse complement strand
TCGACAGCCCCGAAGCGGCGCGCCTCCTGGGTGATCGCGGACGTGCCTACGTCTCCGGCACGTACCGCTGGGAGCTCGCCGAGGAGCGATTGCGCGCGCTGCTGTCGGCCGCAGCGTGACCCGCTACCTGCTCGACGGGCGCTCACTGCAGGACGAGTCCGCTGTGCGTGGGATCGGCACCTACCTGCGCGGCCTGCTGGACGGGTTTGGATCAGTGGGGGTCACCCACGACATCGCGCTTCTTCTCGAACGGGGCGGCCGCCTGCCCACCTCGCTCGCTGCCGCCGGGTTCGGCACTCACCCGGGGCGGCTGCGCCCGCTCAACCGACATCTCCGGCCGCTGATTGATCCGATCCAGATCCGTCGCGCCATCGGTGCCCTCATCCCGGACCTGTACCACGCCGTCGAGTACGGTCAGCCGCTCTTCCCCTCGATTCCCGTCGTGGTCACCGTCCACGACCTGATCCCGTTCGTGATGGCGCGTGAGTACCCCTGGATGCGCCGTGAACGCGCCCTGCCGATGCGTCAGTTCCGGCGCGCTGACGCGGTCATCGCAGTGTCGCGGTCCACCGCTGACGACCTCGAGCGGATCGCAGGGGTCGACCCGGCGCGGATCTCTGTGATCGGCGAGGGGGTCACCCCTCATCGTCCACGCTCGGAGGCCGAGCTCGCCTCGATGCGACACCGGCTGCGCTTGCCGGACCGGTTCGTCCTCGCCGTCGGCACATTCGACCCGCGCAAGCGCGTCGCGATTCTCGCCGACGTGGTCCGCCGCGTGCGCCACCACCACGATGTCGGGCTCGTCGTCGCCGGGTCCCAAGGCAACTTCGCGACCACCGTCGAGATCAGCCTTCGCAACGCGGGCATCGCCACGCACACTCGCCTGCTCGGCCATGTCGGACAGGACGATCTCGGCGATCTCTACCAGATGTGCGAGTGCCTGCTCTTCACCTCGGCGTACGAGGGCTTTGGCCTCCCGCCGCTGGAGGCGATGGCGGCGGGCGCACCTGCCGCCGTGTTCGACAACTCATCGCTCCGTGAGGTGGTTGGCGACGCGGGGCTGGTGATCGCCGACGGCGATGCTGGAGCGATGTCCGATGCGGTCAGCAGGCTGCTCGCGGAACCGGGGACGCGCCAGCGGCTCTCCGACCAGGGTCGTGAACGGGCCGCTGCCTTCAGCTGGGAGGCGACAGCCGCAGCGACGCTTCGCGTCTACTCGCACGTCCTGGCGACTCGCTGACGCTGGTCCGCGCGGGAAGCGCCATGAGCCGCGGTATCATGCGCACCGCTCTCGCGCCGCCTCGGAAGCGTGCATGACGCACCGCAGTACCGCAACACCACTCAACCAGGGGAGATCGCTTGCCGGGCACAGCCCTCATCACCGGGATCACAGGTCAGGACGGGACCTACCTCGCCCAAGTGCTGCTAGGCAAGGGGTACCACGTGTACGGCCTCGTCCGCGGACAGAACAACCCCCGACTTGAGTCGGTTGCGCGCCTGTGCCCCGGCATCGAGTTCATCGAGGGCGACCTGCTCGACCATTCCTCACTGGTGGCGGCGTTCGAGAGCTGTCAGCCCACCGAGGTCTACAACCTCGGCGCCATTAGCTTCGTGGGTCTCAGCTTCAAGCAGGCTCTGCTCACGGGCGAGGTCACCGGGCTCGGCGTGGTGCGAATGCTCGAGGCGATCCGCACAGTCAACCCCCGCATCCGTTTCTACCAGGCGTCCAGCAGCGAGATGTTCGGCAAGGTGCGCGAGTCGCCCCAAACGGAGCTGACACCCTTCCATCCGCGTTCGCCATATGGCGTGGCCAAGGTCTACGGACACTACATCACGGTCAACTACCGCGAGAGCTATGACATGTTCGCCTGCAGCGGCATCCTCTTCAACCACGAGTCGCCGCGTCGCGGCCTGGAGTTTGTGACCCGGAAGATCACCAACGCCGCTGCGAAGATCAAGCTCGGGCTCCAGAAGCAGATCACTCTTGGCAACCTCGACTCACAGCGGGACTGGGGGTTCGCGGGGGACTACGTTGAGGCGATGCGCCTGATGATGGCGCAGGAGCAGGCCGACGACTTCGTCATCGCCACCGGCGTCACACACAGCGTCCGTGAGTTCTGCGAGATCGCGTTCTCTCACCTCGGGCTGAACTATCAGGATCACGTGGTCAGCGACGACGCTCGCTTCCTCCGACCCGCCGAGGTGGACATCCTGATCGGCGACGCCGCCAAGGCCAAGCGGGTTCTCGGTTGGGAGCCCAAGGTCCC
>JALZAG010000281.1 GCA_030948445.1 Candidatus Dormiibacterota bacterium | reverse complement strand
GCAGCGGACGGAGCTTCCACCGGGCGAGGACGTCGAGCACCTTCAGCCGTGCGAGCCGCTGCGTCTCGTCCGGGCTGAGGTTCTTGTTGGACACCATGAGCACTTGGTTGACACGACCAAACATCTGTGTGTAAGCTACACAGCGATGTGTAACTCGAGAAACCCGATGCGCGATGAGCTGGCCGCTCTCCGCGCGGCGGCCGAGCGGCTGCGGACACGGACACGGGGCGGGCGGGCGCCGGCGGAGATGGCGGACGAGCTGCGGGAGTTGCGCCAGGCGTGCAACCTGGTGGAGCTCGAGTTCGCGGTGGTCGCCGCCGAGTTCGCGGATACCGAGGAGTACGCCGCGCAGGGCGCGGTCAGTCCGTCGTGCTGGATCCGGCACGAGTGCCAGATGACCGGGCACGCCGCCGCCGGTGCGCTGTGTGTCGGCAGCCAGGTGAGCCGGCTGCCGCGCAGCATCGAGGCCTTGGAGGCGGGGCGGATCGGGTTCGCCCACCTGGCGCTGATGGCGGGGACGGCGCGGGCCGTGAGCGAGTCGCCCTCGGCTGTGGCTCCCTTCGACGAGACCCGGCTGCTCAAGGCAGCGGAGCGCGAGCTGGTCAACCGGTTCCGGGGCACGTGTGCGCATGTGCGTCATGCCGCCGACGCCGCCGGCTTTCTCGCCGAGCAGAACGAGCAGGTCGAGCTGCGCTGGCTGCGACTGCTCCCGTGCGACGACGGCGCGCTGGTGGTGCGGGGGATGCTCGACTCCGTCGGCGGCGCCGCGCTGCGCACCGCGCTGGAGCCGCTGGCGCGGCGGACGGGCCCGGATGACGAGCGCGACCTGGGCCGTCGGTTCGCCGACGCGCTCGTCGAGCTGGCCGCACACGGGTTGGACCAGGGGGTGGTGCCCGCGCGGGCCAGCCAGCGCAGCCACCTGCAGGTGACCGCGACGGTCGAGACGCTGATGGGACTGCGCGGGGCAGCCGCGGCTGAGCTTGAGTTCTCACCGCCTGTCGCGGCCGCCACGGTGCAGCGGCTGGCGTGCGACGCGACCATCACGCGGGTTCTGCTGGATGCGCAGTCGGCGGTGATCGACGTGGGTCGGTCACAGCGGGTGGTGCCGGGCTCGACGCGACGGGCGCTCAACGTGCGCGACCGTGGCTGTCGCTGGCCGGGCTGCGATCGGCCGGTATCGTGGACGGCTGCGCACCACGTCATCCACTGGGTGCACGGCGGCGATACCGACATGTCCAACCTCGTCCATCGCTAATACGACCCCCAAACCCGCTGGTCGGGCACCCCAGAAGCTTGCTGTCATCATGTGCCACTGACTAACAAGCGAGGGCGCAGCCGAGATGCATGATGAGTGAGCGCGTCGCCGTAGACCAGCACGCCCAGACGACGACGGCTCCGGATGGCCGCATTCTCATGTTTGCCGAGTGGGGCGATCTCGCCGGCAGCCCATTCTTCGCCCTGCACGGCACACTCAGCTGCCGGCTGTACCGCCATCCGAACGAGGAACTCGTCCGTTCAACCGGGAGCACACCTAGTCACTTACGACCGCCCCGGCTATGGCGGATCTGATCGCAACCCACACGACGTGTCACTGACTGCGCAGCCGACGTCGCGGCTATCGCCGACACCCTCGGCTTCAAACGATTCGCCGTACGGGGCGGTTCAGGAGGTGGCCCACACGCGCGTAGTTCGACTTGAGTCGGCACTGACCCACCGGCAACCCCCCCGGCGACTGTCAAGGATCCCCAGGTGAGCGCTTGACAGCCGATCCCGCGGGGTGATACTGCTGACACCACGCACACGCGCCGCACCGACGGTCCTCCGCACCACCCCGTTCGGCGTGCAGCAGCGCATCACAAGGGGGGCCATCGATGAGTCTGCGCTCGACCATTGCCGCCGTGGGAATCGCGGCCGGCAGCCTCACGACGATCGGGGTGGCACCCGTCGCCGCCGCCGGCCCGTCCGGGTACGTGTGCACCGGGACGCTGCTCGGCTCCCCGGGGTTCATCTCCAGCGGAACGTACTCATCGCTCACGATGCCGGCCGGTTCGTTCTGTGCCGTCGTCGGCGACGTCACCGTCACGCATCCCGTCACCGTGGGCACCGGTGCCGGCCTGGTCGTTTTCGCCGGGAGCCTGACCATCCAGGGACCCACCGTCATCTCTTCGGGCGGCGCCCTCGGGAGCCCTCAAAACACCACGCCCGTCCACCTCGGCGGACCGGTCTCCGTGGGGCTGAACGGCGCCTTCATCCTCGGCACCGAGAAGCCGTTCGGTCCCATCGTCAACAGCATCGCCGGCCCGGTGACCGGGAAGGGCGAGTCGACCGTGCAGATCCACAACACCGTCATCGGCGGTCCGGTCCGGTTGACCGGTGGCGGTGGTGACAACGCCATCGTCGACACCTTCGGCGGCTTCGGGGCCTTCAACGACCTTGAGGACAACAACATCGGCGGCCCCGTCTCCATCACCGGCTATCAGGGCATCTGGACGGGCGTGATCCGCGACGTCATCCACGGCCCATTCACGTTCAGCGACAACGTGCAGGCCACGCCGCCGGACGAGTGGGACATCGGTACCGACACGATCTACGGCCCGGCGACGTGCAACGACAACTTCCCGGTGCCGAACACGGGACCGTCGGCGGGAGGCCCGAGCACCGTGTTCGGCCCGATCCGCGGCGATCAGGCGGCGACGTGCACCAGCGCGTAGCCTAGGGCCGGCCCGAACGGCCGGCACACGGGGCTGCCCCGAACCCGCACGGTCAGCGCGCGGGGCAGCCCCGCACCGGCACGGCGATCACGCCGCCCGGTTCCCGGCGCGATCCGCCCGCCGCGACAAGGGGTCGAGCGCGTAGTACAGGGCCATCGCCGCGTGGAAGGCGAGGCAGGTGTACTGCGCGTGGAGATGCTGCGCGCGGTGGGTGAAGCGGCGCGACGGGCGGAAAGTCTGGCGCGGCTGGAGTACGCGCTGCAGCGCCTGCGTTTGCCCTGACGCCGGGGGGTACGCGAGTAGACGGTTGGGCAGACGAGAGCCGGCAACCTGGTGCTGATCTGCCACCGCCATCACTGGATGCTGCACGAGGGCGGCTGGCAACTGGTGCGCGCCGACGGCGAGGACGTGCGCGCTGTGCCGCCCGTGCCGGAACGGCTGGCGCAGGCGCGCGATCCAGCGCCGATGGTGGCTGCGTGAGGTTGGTGCCGGGTCAGGCGTTCCGTTCCAGCGCGCGATCGACTCGGTGGTGATAGCGGAGCCCGACCGTGCCACCCAGCACCGCGGCGACCAGTGTCACCACGGCGATGATCGCGACGGCGATGGCCGCGCCGGAGGCGAAGGACTGGCCGTTGACCGGGATCGACGGCAGGCGGAGCTGGTCGAGCACGTTGTACTTGGCGCCCGCCACCGCGCCACCGATGGCGAGGCCAACGGTCACCAACAGGCCGATGACCCACACGCCGACGCCCTGGATGCCGCCCGCGAAGCGGGACAGCCGGCCGGCGACGTAGCCCCCGGCGAAGTAGGCGACCGCGAGCACGACGAGGAGGAGCACTGCGCCGGCGGTGGTCAGCGCCAGGGTGTTGTTGGCGATGGTGCCGTTGGTGAGCGCACCGTTGGTGAGCGGGCCGTTGGTGGGCGAGCCGTTGGTCAGCGCGATTGCAGCGCCGGTGGCGCCGAGGATCGCGGTCAGCAGCGCGGCGATGCCGATCACCACCAGCCAACCGAACAGGGCGGCGCCGAGGTTGAAACCGCGGAAGCGGTTGAGCTCGCGGCGCTGGCGGACGTCGCGGTCGGGCACCTCGTCCCTGGCGACGACGGCGCCTGAGCTCCGTGCTGGGGGTGCCTCGACGGGCGCGGGGGCGCGCGGCTCGACGGGCGCGGGGGCGGGTTCGACGGTCCTGGGTGGTGGCACCGGCTCTGTGCGGCCGGCGTATGGGTCGTTGGTGGTCATGGTTCTCCTCCCCGCTCGATGTCGATCTGTTCCTTGCGCAGTGTGGTCTGGATGGACCACGGCGCGGTGACCCGGGCCGCGCTGACCCGCATCGGTCAGGGCTGCGCGAAGGCCCCGGCGGCTGCCTCTGGGTCGTCTCCTGGTGGGCGATCTCAGCCGCGCGCGCTGTATGCCCTGGGGGGGTATACTGCGTGGGTGAGCATTCTCGGCCCGATCGCCTCCAGCCTGCGCGAGGCGTTCTTCATGTTCTGGGAGACGCTGTGGGCACTGGTGCTCGGCTTCGGCCTGTCGGGCGCCGTGCAGGCCTTCGTCACCCGCGGCCAGATGGAGCGCGCCCTCGGCCGGCCCGGCGTGCGAACCCTGGGCCGAGCCACCTTCCTCGGCATGGTGTCGTCGTCGTGCTCCTACGCGGCCACCGCGATGGCCAAGTCGCTCTTCCAGAAAGGCGCCGATTTCACTGCCGCGCTGGTCTTCATGATCGCCTCGACCAACCTCGTCGTCGAGCTCGGCATCGTGCTTGCCCTTCTCATCGGCTGGCAGTTCACAGCGAGCGAGTTCGTCGGCGGGTTCCTGATGATCGCCATGTTCGCGGT
>JALZAG010000265.1 GCA_030948445.1 Candidatus Dormiibacterota bacterium | reverse complement strand
TTCATGAAGATGATCACGCTGCCCAAGGTGGCCGCGACGTTGGAGACCCTGTCGCCGCGTGTCACCGTCGCGCCGGACATCGCCGCCAAAGCCCGACGCGCGATCGACCGGATGCTCGCCGTTCCGGTCTGAGCCGGGCGAAACGAGCGACAGCGACGCGATGACTGCGCCGCGAGTCCTCGCGATCGACCAGGGCACCTCCGGCACCACCTGCCTGGTCGCTGGCACCGATGGCCAGATTCACGGCCGCGCCCACGTCGAGGTCCAGGTGCGCTACCCACGTGACGGCTGGGTCGAGCAGGACGCTGAGGAGCTGTGGCAGTCCGTGCTGGCGGCGGCGCGGACTGCCATCGAGGCTGCCGGCAACCCCGCTCCGGTGGCCATCGGGATCACCAACCAGCGCGAGACGCTGGTGGTCTTCGAGCGCGCCAGTCTCCGCCCGGTGGCTCCCGCGATCGTGTGGCAGTGCCGGCGTAGTGCGGCTCTCTGCGCGGTCCATCGCGAGCGCGGCGAGGAGGACGCGCTGCGACGCCGTACCGGCCTTCTCCTCGACCCGTACTTCACCGCCACCAAGCTGGAGTGGCTGCTTGCCGAACAGCCGGAGTTGCGAGCGCGAGCCGAGCGCGGCGAGCTCTGCGCCGGCACCGTGGACACCTGGCTGGTGGCGCGCCTGTCCGGCGGCACCGAGTTCGTGACGGATGCCAGCAACGCCAGTCGCACGCTCCTGTACGACCTTGGGCGTGGCGACTTCGACGCGGACCTGGGCGCCATGTTCGGAGTGCCCGCGGGGCTGCTCCCCGAGGTGCGCGACAGCGCTGGCAGGGTTGCGCTCAGCGATCCCGATTCATTCCTGGGCATGCGCCTACCGATCAGCGGCATCGCCGGCGACCAGCAGGCGGCGCTCTTCGGGCAGGCGTGCCTGGCACCGGGCATGAGCAAGAACACCTACGGCACCGGGTCGTTCATCCTCGTGAACACCGGGACGACCGTGCCGGATCCGGTCCACGGCCTGCTCGGGACGGTGGCCTGGCGGATCGGCGGCCGCGACACCTTCGCTCTCGAGGGCAGCATCTTCGTCACCGGCGCCGGGCTCAAATGGCTACGCGACGGCCTCGGGTTGATCGCCGCGGCGGACGAGGCGGGGCCGCTGTTCGATTCGGTTGTGGACAGCAATGGCTGTATCTTCATCCCCGCGCTGTCCGGCCTGGGTGCGCCGTACTGGGATCCGGGGGCCAGGGGAGCGTTGCTCGGCCTCACCGCCGGCGTCAGTCGCGCCCACGTGGTGCGCGCCGTGGTCGAGGCGATGGCGTACCGCACGCGCGACGTCGTGGAAGCCGTCGAACAGGGGGCCGGCCTCACGCTCGAGGAGCTGCGCGTCGACGGCGGCGCCAGCGTGATGGATGGCCTCTGCCAATTCCAGGCGGACCTGCTCGCCCTGCCGGTCACACGCGCGGCCTCAGCGGAAACCACCGCGCTCGGCGCAGCCATGCTGGCCGCGGTGGGGGAGGGCATCATCGACATGCCAGCCGGCGTCGAAGCAGCCCACCATCCAGGCCGCCGCTTCGAACCAGCCACCCCAGGCCAGCGCCCGGAGGCGAAGTACGCAGCGTGGAAGGAAGCAGTAGCACGCGTTAGAACCCAACCACCCAAACCCCAGTAAAGCTGGGCGAACCGGCACCATCACCATCCGCGCCAAATGCAGACGAAGCCACCATCAAGGTAACCCCGTCGCGAAGGCGACAGCGGCGCGCGAGGCGCCCGAGGGGCAGGGGTGAGCGTGGTCGGATTCATTCCGACCATGCGAGGGGCGGGGATCTGCCCCGCCCCTGAAAAACACCGCGACTTCTTTGCCCGTGGGCAAAGAAAAGACCGGAGGGCGAACCCCCCGGCCTTTCAGGAAGGGAATGAGTTTCCTGTCTGGGGGCGACTTTCGTCGCCGACCACCAATCTATCGTCCGGCTCGGCGAAATGCAGTAAACGTCCGGTCAAGGTTTGTAAAGGAATGTAAAGCACCGCCTGGAGACGGTTGCCTGTCCCCTGGGACCCCTCTTCGGCTTGGCCTTGCGTATGCTCGGAACCCTTGCCGAAGGCCGCACGCCACCCGATCCTCTACGACGTCGAGCGCTGGCGCAAGTACCGCACCTGGCTGCTCTTGCCAGCGACGGTGTTCGCCCTCACGGCGGTCTTCCTCACCGTGCTCAAGCCCACCTCGGGAGGTGCCCTGGGCTACGCCGTGATCGCCGCCTGCATGTACGCCGTGGCCAGCTCCCTGTGGACCCGGCAACACTTCACATACCTGGCGCGTGAGGACGACCAGCTGGTCATCCATGCCATGGCCTCGACCCGCAAGCTCGGCAAGGTCGAGATCGACCGCGCCCGGCTGATCCGGCTCAGCGCGGTCTTCCACCGGCCCGAGCGCCGGCAGCTGCTGCCGCGCCCCGCCGACCGCTGGCTCGCCACGGAGGCGATCTCCGTGCGGCT
>JALZAG010000264.1 GCA_030948445.1 Candidatus Dormiibacterota bacterium | reverse complement strand
CAATCGGCGTCGTCGGCGCAGTCGTTGCACTGTTCGCCGCGGAATGGCTGGGCTCCCTGGCAACCCAGATCCTGCCCAACTCGCCGAACACCCAGTGCACCGCCGTGCGCGACGAGTACGGCGGCTATGTGGCGGTGGCGATACCGCTGGTATGCCTGATCGCGCCAGTCGCCGAGGAGACCATCTTCCGAGGGTTCATCTACGGGTGGCTGCGACGGCGGGTTCCGGTTCTACCGGCGGTGCTGATCAGCGCCGCGGTGTTCTCGGCGGCGCACCTCGTGCTCGTCCTCGCACTTCCACTCTTCGGCGTCGGGGTCATCCTGGCGCTGCTCTACGAGTACTCCGACTCACTGCTGCCCGGTGCGATCGTGCACGGATTGTTCAACCTGGTCGGGATCATCGCCATCCTGGGGACGACGACCGCCTGCTAGCGCGGGCTACATGGGGGCCTGGACAACTCCCCCGTCGACCGCAAGCGCAACGCCACTGACGTAGCTCGCCGCCGGGGAGCTCAGGAAGACGGCGACGCGGGCCAGCTCCTCGACGGTTCCAAAGCGCTGCATGGGAACCGCCCTGGCCTCCTCAGCGAGGACGGTGTCGAGGTCCGCACCGGGGTGGTTGTGCCCAGCCAGCACCTCAGTGCGGTCGGTCCGGATGCGGCCGGTGAGGATGGAGTTGACGCGCACATCCGGGGCCAGCTCGGTGGCCAGCGTCTTGGCCAGACCGTTGACCGCAGCACGGATGGAGTTGCTGAGCAGGAGGCCGTTGATCGGCTGGTTCACCGACCACGACGCCAAGAAGAGGATGCTCGCCGCGTCGGACCGGCGCAGCGCCGGCAGGGCCTCGCGCACCAGGTGCACGGCGCTCATCAGAGTCAGCTCGTAGGCCTGCTGCCACTGCTCGTCGGTGGTGTCGTCGAAGTGCCCGGGCGGAGGTCCGCCGGCGTTGACCACCAGCGCATCGAGGCGGCCGGTGGCGTCCACGGTGCTCTGCACAGCGTCACGCACGGCCTTCGCGTCGGTGACGTCGGCGACGCTGGGCACCGCTCGCACACCGGCCTCGCGCACCTGCATGGCGACCGTCTCCAACGATTCGCGGTTGCGCGCGCACAGACCCACATCGCAACCCTCGGCTGCGAGGCCCAGCGCCACACCCCGCCCGATACCGCCGCTGGCAGCGGCGACGAAGGCGGTGCGTCCGCTCAGTCCCAACTCCATGGCCTGCTCCTCCGCTCGGTGGACGCCGACTGCATCATGCCTCCCCTGCCGAGCTGTGCTTGCGCGACACGAAGAGTTGCTTGCGCCACACCAGGTACACGGCGATGGCCACGTTGATGAGCAGGGTTAGCGCCTTGAGGGCGGACGGTTTGCGCAGCACCTCGTCGATCTCCACGGGAAGGAAGGCGACCGTTGCCAGCAGCACCAGATACTCGGCCCAGCGGCGGCGCCTGATCAGCCCAACGGCCTCGATGACCTCCAGCAGACCGTAGAGGATCGCGCCCACCGCGATGGGGTCGGCGTGGGTGCCGAACTTGGCGAGCACCTGGTCGAACAGCCGCCGCCACAGCGAGGTGCCGCCGCCGAGGCTGAGCTGTTCCCGGGCGTTTTCGGCGAGGGCGCGGAGGTCGGTGTGTGCGGCGACCACCAGCAGCACGATGCCGCCCCCGATGAGCACGGTGGCCTTGAGCAGGCGCTCGCAGATGATGTACACGATGACGCCGTTGACCTCGATGCGACGACTGAACTCCCAGCGGACCCAGCTCAGCAGCCCGCTCATGTGTCAGCCGGTGCGGTCTTCAGCGACTGACGCCACACGAACCAGATGCGCTGCACCGCGGTGATGTTGGTGAAGACGGCCAGGGCCACCAGGCAACCGAAGAGGATGGGCGGAACCAGCAACCCCACAACGGTGAGCACCACCCGCTCGGGGCGAGCGAAGACGCCGCCGTCGCACACGAACCCGAGCGACTGGGCGCGAGCGCGGACGTACGACACGAGCAGGGAACCGGTCAGCGCGAAGATGACCAGCATCGGCTCGATCACATGGTGCCCGGGCTGCTGGACGGTGAAATACCAGAGCAGCGCGATGTACGTGAAGGACTCGGCGTACCGGTCTGTCGTCGAGTCGAGGAAGGCGCCGTACCGATACACCTTGCCGGTGACCCGCGCCACCGCACCGTCGAGGATGTCGAAGGCGCTGGCGACCAGCAGCAGGATGCCCCCGGGGATGAGCTGACCGAGTGCGACGAGCACCGCGGAGCCCGCGCAGATGGCCAGGCCGACCAGGGTGAGCGTATTGGGTGTCAGGCCGAGGATTCGCAGCGCCGGGACCAGGCGTCGCGCCCCGGCCCTAACCCATTCCTGAAACCTGGCGGTGAACACCGGCGGCCACCATGTGCACGCGAGAGCGCCCCCGTGCCTCCTCGTACACGTCGAGGACGGAGTCCGCGACGCGATGCCAGTCGTAGCGCTGCGCCGTGCGCAGCCCGTTGGCGCTCATGGCGCCACAGAGGTCGTCGTCATTGAGAAGCGTGTCGATCGCCTGGGCGAGGACACGCGGCTGGTTGGGCGGCACCAGCAAGCCGTCCTTGCCGGCATCGATCACCGCGGTGAAACCGGGGATTGCCGAGGCCAGCACGGGAACCCCGCTGGCCATGGCCTCGAGGAGGACGATGCCGAAGCTCTCGCCGCCGGTCGCGGGGCTGCAGAAGAAGTCTGCTGACGTGTAGTAGCGCGGCAGCATCTCGTTGCTGATGCGCCCGCAGAAGAGCACGTCGGGGATGCCGAACGAGTCGACCTGCCGTTCGTAGCCCTCGCGCTGGGGACCATCACCCACCGCCACCAGGCGCACGTCCGAGCGACGGCGCCGCAACTGCGCGTACGCCTCCAGCAGGATGCCGAAGCCCTTGCGCTGCTCCATACGACCAACGAAGAGGAGCGTCTTCATTCCCGGGGTGCGCAGCTCCGGCACCTCCGGCTGGTCGGGGCGGAACCGACTCGTGTCGATGCCATTGGGGACGATGCGGTAGTCACCGGGGAAGTAGCGCGAGATGAAGTCACGGGCGGGCACGCTGACAGCGATGCAGGCATGGAGTCGCTTGAAATACCGGCCCAGGAATGGACGCCCGTAGTAATAGCCGAGGTTGCGACGCGCCGCGGTGTGGAAGGTGGCGACGTTGGCGCCACGGTGGAAACGCAGCACCGTGATGGGCAGCGAGGGCACCAGTGGTTCGTGGTAGTGCACCACGTCGAAGTCGCTGTCATCGAGCAGGGCGCGGACGCGACGGACGAGGTGAAAGCTGAGCGCGATGCGCGCTACGGAGCCATTGCTCTTGACCGGGACGCTGCGGCCGATGCGCACGTAGCCGGGAATCCCGTGCTCGTCGCCCACCTTGCTCGACGGCGCCAGGACCGTGACCTGGTGGCCGCGCTCGCGCAGCACGTCGGCGAGGTGGCGCACATGCTCGGTGACGCCCCCCGGGTGCATGTAGTCATACGGAGAGACCAGGCAGACCTTCATCGCGCGCGCTCCGGCCAGACCGGGTCGAGCACGTGCCACTGCTCGGGGTTGGCGCGGATCACACCCTCGAACCTGGCCAGGATCTCGCGCGCGATGCGCTCGGCCTCAGCCTCGCGCGGTGCGTCCCCGTCGTACGGTATCTCCGGGAACACGCGTCCCTCTGCACCCCAGCTCATGCGCGGCAGCACGATGGGGACGATCGCCGCGCCGCTGCGCATCGCCACCTCGACCACGCCTAGCGGGATGGGCGCGGGCGCTCCGAAGAAGGGGATCTGCGTGCCCGTGCCACTGAGATCGCGGTCGATGGCGATGGCGATGGCACCGCCGCTGCGCAGGTGCTTGAACACCTCCCTCATGGCCGCCGCGCCGATGCGGCGCGCGGTCTGCACGTCACCCTGCAGCATCGTCTCGATGTCGATCGGGATGACCTTGACGCCGAGTGCTCCGCGCGCGCCCGCGATCGCCTCGAAGAGCTTCTGCGGGCGCAGCTGCTCAGCGAGGAGCGCGAGCTGGCCGCCGCCGCCATTCCAGGCCGCGAGACCCGTCTCCCACGCACCGAAGTGCATCGACACCACCACCACCCCCGTGCCGCGTGCGAGCGCATCGGTGTAGTGGTAGAGGTCGACCTCGCGCAGGCGCCGCGTCGTGCCCGCAGGGTCGAGCGGGATGGCCATCACGTCGACCCAGCTACGCGCCAGCTGGCGCAGGTTGGCGCGCGCCACCCGCTGCAGCTGAGCGGGACCGGCGTCGGGCAGCACGTGGCGCAGGTTGTTGCGGAGCGGGTCGAACTTCCGCGGAGCGGCGGCAAGGAGCACGTCAGCAACGCGGTCGGCGAGCACGAAGCTGGCCCGCCGCGGCAGCACCTTGACCAGGGTGGAGCCAGCCCGATAGAGGTGGTACGGCAGCATCGGCTCGCGACGCCGCCGCCAGGGGAACATGCGCGAACGGGCCGGGAGCGTCGACCCCCGGCCCGCCTCGACCACCGTTGTCTCTCCGCGCTATTCGGCGGCGGTGGTGACCGGTTCCGCGACCGCCTCGGTCGCACTCACTGGGGTTCGCGCTTGGCCATTGCCACGGCCATTCGCGTCCGGCGAGGAAGTCCCGGCGATGAATTGCTCGGTGAGCTCACGGGCCACCGAGTCGGCGACCTGGCGCGGCGGCGACTTCATGAAGTAGCTGGACGGTCCTTCGAGAGAGCCGGTCAGACCCCGGTCCAGCCCGATCTTGCAGCACCGAACCGCGTCAATGACCACGCCGGCGCTGTTCGGGGAGTCGTGCACCTCGAGCTTCAGCTCCATGTTCAGGGGCACGTCACCGAAGGACTTTCCCTCGATGCGGATGTACGCCCACTTGCGGTCGTTGAGCCACGGAACGTAGTCCGATGGTCCGACGTGGATGTTGCGCTCGGCCATGGGATGCTCGAGCTGCGACTGCACCGCGTTGGTCTTGCTGATCTTCTTGCTCTGCAGGCGCTCGCGCTCGAGCATGTTGAGAAAGTCGGTGTTGCCACCGAAGTTCAGCTGGTACATGTTCTCGATCTGGACGCCTCGGTCGCGGAAGAGGCGGGTGAGCACGCGGTGCATGATGGTGGCGCCCACCTGCGACTTGATGTCGTCGCCGATGATGCAGGTGCCCGCCTTCTCGAAGCGCTTCTGCCAGTAGTCCTCGCGTGCGATGAACACCGGCATGCAGTTCACCATCGCGCACCCGGCGGTGAGGATCTGCTCGGTGTACCAGCGGGTGGCCTCCTCACTGCCGACGGGCAGGTAGTTGACGACCACGTCAGTTTTGGTGCTCTTGAGCACCTCCACGATGTCGACTGTGGACCCAGGGGCCTTGGTGATGACCTCCGAGAGGTACTTGCCGAGACCGTCGTGGGTCATGCCGCGCTGCACGGGCACGCCGAGATGGGGCACGTCGCTGAACTTCACGGTGTTGTTCTGGCCGCTGAAGATCGCCTCGCTGACATCCTTGCCCACCTTCTCGACGTCGATGTCGAAGGCTGCGGAGATCTCGATGTCGCTGATGTGGTAGCCGCCGAGATTGACGTGCATCAACCCGGGGATGTCGTCATTGGCGTCGGCGTTCTTGTAGTACTCGAGACCCTGGATCAGGGACGAGGCGCAGTTGCCCACCCCGATGATGGCCACTCTGACCTTGTCGCTCATGAGATTCCCTCACTGACTGGCTGAAGACTCTGGGTGAGCGCGTCGGTGCTTGAGTCGGCGCGCGCTGAGACGAGACGGACGAATGCACGAAGGTGCTGGGCGATGGCGTCGCGGTCGAGGCGGCAGAACACCTCGCGCCCGTCGCGCCGGGTGCGGATGATCTCCGCCTTGCGGAGGATGCGCAGGTGCCAGCTCATCCGCGGCTGGGACACCTTGCACAGCTCGGCGAGCTCGCTCACCCGCATCTCTGCGATGGTGGCGAGGCTCTCGACGATGAGCAGCCGGGTGGGATTGGCCAGTCCCTCGAAGGCGACCGAGAGGTCGCTGGCGCCCACGGCGATGCTGCCTGGGATGGCTCGACGGACTTGCCGTCGGGCGGGGTCGGGGGCGTGGACAGGTGCTTGCATAACGTTTCCTTTGATAAAGGATACCTTATGCGTTGGCCCCGCCGTCAACCTCGGTCTCCTCGGGGGGATCGGCCTCGTCGCCCGGCGGGTCGCGCCGATCGATCTCGGCCGCTCCGCTGTCGGTGGACGGCAGGACCAGCTGCAGGACGGCGAGCACCCCGACGCAGACCAGGGCCACCACGACGAACCCGGCAGCGGCGAGGCCGACCGTGAGCAGCGCATCGAGGGCCGAGAAAGCAATCGGCGGCACCACCCCACCTTCGCAGAGCGGCTGGGGCACGAGCGGTCCCTACCATCGGCTGGTGACAGAGAGCGCGCCGGTGAGCGGCGCCCCCGGAGGGCGCGTCGTCTTTCGAGCCCGGCGTCCGGCCGCGCTGGTGGTTCCGCTCGCCGTGGTCACCGAGGCCGCCGGCGTGCTGTGCCTTCTCAACGGCGCCACCATCGGCTGGTTCGTCTGCGCGGCGCCGGCGTTCGCGCTTATCACCACCGGCCTGATCCTGCGGCCGACGCTCGAGCTCACCCGCGAGGGCCTGCTGCAGCGGCAATACCCGTTCAGCACGCTGACCCGCTGGGAGGTTGTCGACGCGGTGGGGCTCACCCGGGCGGGCAATCGGCACGTGCTGGCGTACCGCCTCGTCAACGGCATCCCGCCGCCGCGCCGGCAGCCGGCCGCAGCCTTGCTCCGGGCGGCCCAGCGTCCGTTCGACGGTGGCTACTTCGTGGACTCGCTGGCCGGCGACCCCGAGGCGATCCTCGCGACGGTGGAGGCATACCGCGCCAGCCCAACACTCCGGGACAGCCTTCCGGCTGCGAAACGCTGAACGCGCAGCGGTTCGGTCGGGGAGAATAGGCGCGATGAGCCGCGCAGCCGCGCCGACGCGACTTCGCGCCGCCACCGGCGACGCGGCGCTTCGCGTCGCCGCGCACCGCCTCCTGGAGGCGGTCGACGGTGAGCTCGAACGCCGGCGCGTCGAGGCGGATCTCGAACCCGCTCGCAACGCCCCCGTCGACATCGAGAGCCTCAGCTCGCTGCGGCGCAGTCTTCCCGGACTGGCCGCGCTGAGCGCGTCCGGGTTGCGCCGGCTCGCCGCCGTCGACCCCGGCGACCTGGCATCCGCAACGCGCAAGGTCGCCGACTTCTTCAACACCCATGCGCAGCTGGCGCAGCGTCGGCGGCGCGGCGAGACCACCGTCGACGAGTTCGGCTTCGACAAGGAGTGGACCGAGACGCTGGTTCCACTGGTCGCCTGGGTGTATCGCAACTGGTGGCGGGTGCGTGCCATCGGGGTCGAGAACGTGCCCGCCGCGGGCCGCGCCCTGCTGGTGTCCAACCACGCCGGGGTGATCCCCTACGACGGCGCGATGGTGCGCACCGCGCTACTGCTCGAGCATCCACAGCCGCGCCACGCTCGCGCGCTGGTGCTCAACGGTCTCTTCTCGATGCCCGGGGCGTCGTGGCTGGTGCGGCGTACCGGCAACACGCTGGCCCACAACAAGGACGCGTTGCGACTGCTCGAGAACGACGAGCTGGTACTGGTGTTTCCCGAGGGCGCCAAGGGCACCGGCAAGCCGTATTCCGACCGCTACCGCCTGCGTCGCTTCGGGCGCGGCGGGTTCGTCGAGATGGCTTTGCGCACCGGCAGCCCGATCATCCCGATCAGCATCGTCGGCAGCGAGGAGATCCACCCCAACCTCGCTGAAGTGCCTGCGTTGGCAAAGCTTCTCGGCATGCCCTACGCGCCGATCACGCCGACATTCCCGTGGCTGGGACCGGCTGGGTTGGTGCCGCTGCCATCCTCGTGGATCATCGAGTTTCACCCGCCCCTGCGACTCTCCGCGGAGGAGCGAAACGCTGCCGGCGACCCGGGCGCGATGCTCGAAATTTCCGACCGCGTTCGCGACGTGATCCAGGAAGGCGTGTACCGAAATCTCGAACTTCGTAAGTCTGTCTTTGCGTTATCCTAACCGGCCCCCCAGGGTAGCCAAGCTGGTTAAGGCAACGGTCTGTAAAACCGTGTATCGATGGTTCGAGTCCATCCCCTGGGACGCTTGCGCTGTCTAACTGTCGGCGATCAGGGGGTCAGCACCACCTTCATCGCTTCGCGGCTGGCGAACAGCTCGTAGCCGCGCACCGCGTCATCGAGTGCCATGCGGTGGGAGATGATCGACGCCGGGTCGGCCGCGCCGGATGTGATCAGCTCCATCGCCTCGTCCCAGCGGCCCACGATGTTGGCCGTGCCGCAGAACTTCAGGTCGATGCCCTTGACGAACGTCAGGTTGAGAGGGAACTCCATCTCCGGCTCTGAGTAAACGCCGATGACGCTGATGCGGCCGCCGGCGCGCACGATGTCAATCGAACCGGCCAGCGCGGGGATCGCGCCGACGCACTCGAGGAGCACGTCCGCGCCGCGGCCCTCGGTGTGGTCCTGGATGTGGCTGGGCACGTGCACATCCGAGGCGTCGACCGGGACGGCGCCGAAGCTCTGGGCCATTTCAAGGCGCTGCGCCACGGTGTCGATGGCGTAGATCACCGACGGCTTGAACGCGCGCG
>JALZAG010000259.1 GCA_030948445.1 Candidatus Dormiibacterota bacterium | reverse complement strand
GCGATGACGAAGCCGCTGCCCAGGCCGGTGGACCCCTGCAGGGTGGCGATGATGGTGCCCACTGCTGGCCCGAGCCTGTTGGCGACATCGACGGTCGCGGTCGTCGGAGCCTTGGCCGGGCTGCTATTCACATGCACCTCGGCAATGCCGGTGCCGCCCCGTTCGTGCAGCGCCGCGAAGGCGATGCCGCCGCCGACGATCAACCCGACGAGCAGCAATGCCACGGATCCGACCCAGCCGCGCCGTCGTCGGGGGACGGGCGACGGAGGAGCCGCTGCGTCGGTGTGGCCGTAGGTGAATGCCGGCTGGTGAGCGTGCCAACCCGGAGGCGGAGGCGGCGGCGCAGGCGGGAACGATCCCTCAATCTCGTCGATGGCGCCTATTGTGGCCCGCGCATGCTGGCGACCGCCCTGCCGATCGCGACCCTGTGAGCCGCCTGGTCTGCGCGCTCGGCCCCGACTCCGCGGGCACACTGCTGCACCGCTTTGTGCGGTCGTCCACCGCGAGGCTGGACGTAGCCGTGTACGAGGCAGGACCCAGCTACGGCTGGATGTTTCCCCTTGCCGTCGAGCGTGGGGTGCGCGTCCGGCTGCTTCTCGACGGCCACGGCGGCGCCAACCGCGGCTGCCTCGAAGAGCTGCGCGCGGCGGCGGCCCGGGGCGTCGACGTGCCGTGCCGCGTGCGCCGCCACGACGGGCTGCGCGAGGCGCACTGGAAGCTGCTCGTCGCGGACAGCGACAGCCTGGCCGTTGGCACCGGCAACCTCATCGAGCGCGATGCCCCCGCCGACCGCCGCGGGTTGCTTCCGCCCAGCGCCACGCCGCTGGCGGGGACCAGGGAGTGGTGGGCGTTCGTGGAAGCCGCGCCCACCCTGGCGGCGAGCGCTCGTTCCAGGATCACCGCCGCCTGGCGCGAGGCGACACCGCCGCCGCCCGTCTGGGCAATGGAGCGGGCACCCGACGTGCCTCCGGTGGGGGCGCCACAGCCGAGCGTTGCCCCGCTCGAGATCGAGATCTCGCCGCGTCGCCTTCAGCTCGCCACCGACGCTCGGGCGGTCCGCACCGCCATCGAGGGTCTGCTCGAACCGTCCAGCCGGCGCTGTCTGTTGACCGTGCCCTACATCCACACCTGGGCTCACGAGGTCCGCCCGCTTCTGCAGCGCCTCATGGAGCTGCGGCTCGAGGGCGCGGATGTGCGCGTCCTGCTCGGCGTGGTCCCCGCGGACGGGGATGCGGCCACCCTGCGCGACCGGGGTCTGCCCGCTCGTGTTATGGACCCGCGGCGTTGCACCACCGGGCATGCCAAGGGCCTGGTCGTCGACAACTCCGCGCTGGTGATGTCATCGAACTGGAGCGCCGCGGGGCTGGGGACGTCCCTGGAGGCAGGGCTTCGGATCGACAACGCCGCCGCAGCGGCGTACTACGCCGAAGCCTTCGAACGAGATTGGGCAGTGGCCGACCCGGCGTGGCGGGGCGGTTGAACCTGTCGGGCCCGGGTATCCTCGGCTGGTGACCAGCGCGCCCACCGCCGCGCCCGACCAGGAGCAGCCGCGGCTGCCCGTCGTCCCCCTGCGTGACAACGTCGTCTTCCCGCATCAGCTCGCGCCCCTTGCAGCGGGCAGGCCGCGGTCGGTCGCTGGGCTGCAGGCTGCGGTGAACGGTGATGCGCGGGTCATCCTCGCCGTCCAGCGCGAGGCCGAGCCGGACGATGTGGGGTTCCAGGACCTCCACGCCATCGCCGTGGTGGCCACTGTCGGCGCCCTGCGCCTCATCCCCGGCGCCGGTGCGCATGCGCTCGTGGAAGGACAGCAGCGCGCCCGGCTCCTCTCCTTCGAAGCCGACGGTGAGCACTGGTCGGCCGCCTACGAGCTCGTCGAGGACGGCGATGTCAGCGGCACCGAGGCGGACGCGCTGGCCGGCAGCGTCCGTGAGCTGTACGCGGAGTACGTCACCGCCGGCGGGCAAGTCTCGCCCGAGGTCGCAGCGGCGATGGCCCGCGCCACCGGCCCCGCCCGGGTGGCTGACATCGCCTCTGCAGCGCCCGACCTCACGGTTGCAGAGCGCGTCGAGCTCCTCCAGTCACTCGACGTCGTTGAGCGACTGCGCCGCCTTGCACCCCTGCTCGGACGGCAGGTCGAGGTCGCCTCGATGCGCACGCGCATCCACGAGGACGTGCAGCGAACCATCAACAAGTCGCAGCGCGAACACATCCTGCGTGAGCAACTGCGCGCGGTGCGCAAGGAGCTCGCCGAGCTCGACGGCGAGAGCGACGACAGCGAGGACCTGGTCGCGCGCATCGAAGCACTCGGCATGCCCGCCGACGTCAAGTCGCGAGCACTCAAAGAGGTGTCCCGCCTCGAGCAGATACCCGGTGCCTCGCCCGAGATGGGAATGGTGCGCACCTGGGTGGACTGGCTGCTGGACCTTCCCTGGGGCGAACGCCCCACCGAACACATCGACATCGAACGAGCCGCAGCGATCCTCGACGAGGACCACTACGGTCTCGCCAAGGTCAAGGACCGCATCCTCGAATGGATGGCGGTGCGCGATCGAGCGCAGCGGCGCGCGGCGGCGCTCGCCGACACCGCACCTGTGGCTGAGCCGGCGGCCGTGAACGACGCTGCGGAGGCGGAGCCGGCAGCAGCAGTGCAGCCCGCTGCAGACCCCATGGTGGAGGCCACCACCCGGCCACCACGCGTCCTGCAGACCCCGATCCTCTGCCTGGTGGGGCCACCCGGGGTGGGTAAGACCTCGCTCGGTCGAAGCATCGCGCGCGCCATGGAGCGCCGGTTCGTGCGCCTCTCGCTGGGGGGCATCCGCGACGAGGCCGAGATCCGTGGCCACCGGCGCACGTACATCGGAGCTCTTCCCGGCCGCATCATCCAGTCGATGAAGCAGGCCGGGACAGTGAACCCGGTGATCATGCTCGATGAAATTGACAAGGTTGGCACTGACTTTCGGGGCGACCCCTCGGCGGCCCTCCTCGAGGTCCTCGATCCCGAACAGAACCGCGAGTTCAGCGATCACTACCTCGAGGTACCGTACGACCTCAGCAACGTGCTCTTCATCACCACAGCCAACATGGTCGACACCATCAGTCCGGCCCTGCGCGACCGCATGGAGCTGATCCGAATCAGCGGCTACACCGAGGCGGAGAAGCTGGGGATCGCGGAGGCGCACCTGCTGCCCCGCCAGCTCGAGCAGCACGGCCTGCAGGACGGTGAACTGACGATCTCACACGAGACCCTGGTGGCAATCCTGCACGGGTACACCCGCGAGGCGGGCGTGCGCCAGTTCGACCGCACCATCGCAGAGATCGCGCGCAAGGTCCCGCGCCGGCTCGCCGCCGGCGCCGAGTCGGTGGTCGTCGAGCCTGACCAGCTCAGCGACTTCCTCGGCCCGCAGCGTTTCGACTATGGCGAGACGCAGGACAACGACGAGGTCGGCGCGGTCACCGGCGTGGTGGTCAGCGAGGTGGGTGGCGACATCGTCACTGTGGAGGCGCTTGCTGTCGACGCTCGGCCCGACCTGTCGCTGACTGGGCAGCTGGGCAGCGTCATGGAGGAGTCGGCGCGCGCGGCCCTCTCCTGGTCGCGCGTTCACGCTGTCGAGTACGGTGCCCCGCGCGACTTCTTCGAGACCCACGCGCTGCACATCCACGTGCCCGCCGGGGCGATTCCCAAAGACGGACCGTCCGCCGGGGTCACGATGGTCACCGCGATGGTCAGCGTGGCGTCCGGACGCCGGGTGCGACGCGACGTGGCCATGACGGGCGAGGTCACGCTGCGAGGTCGCGTGCTGCCGATCGGTGGGGTGAAGGACAAGCTGCTCGCCGCTCACCGATCAGGGTTGACCACCTTCATCCTGCCACGCAAGAACATGCGCGACCTCGAGGAGATCCCGCGTGAGGTGCTCGACCAGGTCGAGGTGGTGCCCGTCGACAACGTTGGTGAGGTGCTCGACCGCGCCCTGGTCGACGCACCTGCACAGCGACGCTCACGCGGCACCGGGTTCATGCTGCCGCTTCGTACCGACGAGGCCCCGCCCCCGACCATCACCGCCTGATGGTAGAAGCCGTTCGCGACCTCGTCGAGCTGACGGTCGTCGTCGACCCCACGTACGACCAGAACTGCTACGTGCTCCACCGCCGCGACAGCGACGCGGCCCTGGTCATCGACCCGGGCCTGCAACACGTGCGCACCCTACAGTTGCTCGAGGACAACGCCTGGCGTTGCGAGCGCATCCTGCTGACGCATGGGCACGGCGACCACGTCAACGGGGTCCCCAGCATCGTCGCGGCGCACCGCTGTTCGGTGGCCCTCCATCCGTCCGACCGCGAACAGCTGGTCAGCATGCGCTTCCTTCCCGGCATCCCCACGGACACGCCGGATGTCGTCGTCGACGAGGACCTCGACGACGGGCAGGTCATCGACTGGCAGGGGCTGCGCATCACGGTGATCCACACGCCCGGCCACACCCGCGGCTCGGTCTGCTTCCTGCTGGGCACTGACCTGGTCAGCGGCGACACGCTCTTCCGCCGCGGCGTCGGACGCGCCGACCTCCCCGGTGGCAACTGGCAGCAGCTGATGGTCAGCATCGAAGAGCGCATCTACACGCTCGCTCCGAACACCGTCGTGTACCCGGGCCACGGCCAGAGCACCACCATCGCGCAGGAGATGGTGGAGAACCCCTTCGTCGTGCACCCACAGTATCGCTGAGCGCGCTCAGCCGGCGGTGCTCTCGATGCGACCGATCAGCTCGTTGACGATGGCCGCAGTCACTCCCCACACGACGTTACCGTCGACGTCGTAGAAGTGCACCTCGCGTGAAAGGCCCTCATGGGTGAGGGTGTGCACCGTGTGCGGCGCAGCCATCAGCGCGGTCAGGTCGAGTCGGAAGAGCCGTGCCACCTCGAACGGGTCGGGTCGCAGCTCGATGTCGCGATTCTGAATTCCTACCACTGGGGTGAGCCAGTTGTCTGAGGTTGCGGTCATGAATGGCGGCAACACACCGATCACCTCGACGGCGTCGGCAGGGACGCCCGCCTCCTCGCCCGCCTCGCGGACCGCGGTGGCGACGATGGTGGGGTCCTGGGCCTCGGTGCCGCCGCCTGGGAATCCGATCTGGCCGGCGTGGTGTCGGAGATGCGCGGTGCGCTCGATGAAGAGGAGGGGCAGGCCGTCGTGCGTGCTGTCGAACAGGAGCAGCACTGCCGCCGTGCGCCGGCTCCCCGGGGGAGCGTCGTGGACGATGCCCAGCGGATCCATTGCACCGCGCAGGCGCTCCAGCAGGCTCCCCATCGACTCACTGTAGGCGACGCCAACACTGGGTCGGGTGTCAGGCGGCCGGACGCCTCATGCCGAGACGGAGGCTGACATCCAGACGAGACATGGCGTCGGCCCGGCGCATCGCCTCGGCGACCACCGTGGCAAGACGCCGCTCGCGCAGGTACCGCTGCGCCGCGTCGTTCTCGCGTGCGTCGGCGAGAATCTGCTCGTTCGCGTCTGCCATCTCGTGCTCCTGCTGTCGACGTGGTCCCCTCGGCTGACGGAACCGTACGCTTGAGGGCGGTGGCATCGGTCACGCCACGAGCAAGCATCAGTAAACGTCGGTGAAGGAGATCTGAGGTCGTGCAACGCGACATGTCAGCGCGCGGCGGGGATCGGACAACGCCGCGGCCGTGTCCTCGCTGTGGCGCACCCCTGCGCCCCTCACACCGTGAGTACGCCGGTCGCGGGAGCAGCGCTGTTGTTCTCCGCTGCGCCGCGTGCGGCCACACGGTCAGCGGGCCGGCGCGCAGCGACGCGGAGCGGGCGGTCCGCAATCCCGGACGGTCGAACAAGCACCTCCCGGTCGACGAGGGGCCACCGACCAACCCGGTCATCGACCCCGATCTGGCCCGTCGCCTGCTGGAGGAGCTCGGCTCCTGACGTCACCGACCCGCGCGAACCGCGTCCGGCGCGAGGGTCGCCCTCTGCGAGTGACCGTCGAACCAGCGCAGAACAGCGTCGTTGATCTGGTCGCGGTCGATGTCGACGCTCATCCCGTGACCACTCCGCGGAAACGAGCGGCGCACCACCTCGCGGCTGCAGACGAGTCGGCGCTCGATCTCGGCCGCGTTCGCGGGCGCGATGGTCCGGTCGCGACCGCCGTGAAGCACGAGCACTGGGGCGCGGACGGCGGCCAGCTCCTCTCGTACCTCCCGGAGAAGGC
>JALZAG010000244.1 GCA_030948445.1 Candidatus Dormiibacterota bacterium | reverse complement strand
AGCGCGCCGGGAGCAGGAACACGGGCAGGAGGACGAGCGAGAGCAGGGTGATCTGCCAGGAGAGGAAGAACATCGCCACCAGGGTGATGCTCACGCCGATGACGTTGCCGACCACTGATGCGAAGGTGTCGGTGAATGCCTGCTGCGCGCCGAGGACGTCGTTGTTGAGTCGCGAGATCAGCGCGCCGGTCTGGGTGCGCGTGAAGAAGGAGATCGGCATCTCGTTGATGTGCGCGAACACCTTGGTGCGCATGTCGAAGATCAGCCCCTCGCCCACGCGAGCCGACAGCCAGCGCTGCGCCAGCCCGAGGATCCCGTCGAAGATGGCCAGCGCCGCCACCCCGCCGGCGAGGACTGCGACGAGGTTGACGTTGTGGCGGAGGATGCCGTCGTCGATGATCGCGCGGTAGATGAGCGGGTTCAGCGCGCCGACCACCGCGTCGATGACGATCAGCACCAGGAAGACGGTGAGTGCGCCACGGTACGGGCGCGCGAAGCCGGCGATGCGCCGGACGATCCCCTTGGTGAGCCGATGCTGCTTCATCGACTCGTCGCGGCGCATGGAGCGCATCAGCCCCCACCCGCCCATGCCCATGTGCATGCCCATCAGTCAACGCTCCCGCTCAGATTCTCGTGCTCCGAGCATGACATCTCCGGGCGATCCATCCGCCCCTGGCGAACAGACCAAGGACGCGCACCGCGGGCGCGGCCTCAGCCTCGCGCAGCGGAAACCTGGAGCACCACCTTGCCGAGCTTGTCCCCCGCCGCAAAGCGGTCGAAGGCAGCCGGGGCTTCCTCCAGGCTGAAGCTGGCGGCCACGGGAACGCGCAGCCGTCCGCCGGCCAGCCCTGGGAGCACCTCGGCCTCGACGCGCCGGGCACAGACCGCCTTCTCCTCCAGGGGCCGGGCGCGCAGCGTCGACGCCATCAGCTGAGCGCGCTTGCCCATCAGGACACGCAGGTCGATCTCGGCGCGGGCGCCGGCTCCGATGCCGATGACCACCACGCGGCCGCGCGGCGCGAGTGCCTCAAGATTGGCGGCCAGGTTGGGCGCGCCGACCAGCTCGAGGATGACGTCGAACGGCCCGTGGGACGAGAAGTCGTCGGGGGCTGTGACCACGTCGGCGCCGAGCCCGAGCACATCGCGTCGCAACCGCTCCGAGCGAACCGTCGCGCACACCCGCGCACCAGAGAGGTGTGCAAGCTGCACGGCCGCCACCCCCACCCCACCCGCCGCGCCATGGATGAGCACGCGCTCGCCCGCACGCACCTGGGCCTGCGTGAACAGCGCGTCATGGGCAGTGGTGAAGACCTCGGGAAAGCCGCCGGCAGCGACCCACTCCACGTCGTCGGGCACGGGCATCAGCAACCGCTCATGCACGGTGATGCGCTCGGCGTGCGCACCGCCGCCCACCACCGCCATCACCCGGTCACCCAGCGCGAACCGAACAGCCCCGGTGCCGAGCTCGATGACCTCACCCGCGAACTCGAGGCCCGGGATGCCCTGCGGGCTGCCCGGGGGCGCCGGGTAGAACCCCTTGACCTGCATCAGGTCAGCACCGTTGATTCCGGCGGCGCGCACGGCGACGAGAACCTCGCCGCTGCCCGGCCGGGGGTCCGGTTGCTCGGCGACCGTCAGCCGCTTGTCGACGATGGTCACCGCGCGCATCAGCGCTGCGAGCCTAGGGGACGCGCACCGGCATGATGATGCACAGGTAGTCGTCGCGCCCTGCGGGACGGATGACGCCCGGCTGCAGCGAGCCGTTGAAGCTCAGCTGCACCTCATCGGAATCCATGACGCTGAGCGCGTCCAGCACGTAGCGTGCGTTGAAGGCGATCTGCACATCGTCGCCCTTGACATTGGCGGACAGTGGGGCCTCGTCATCTCCCACCTCGGCGGTCTGCGCCACCAGGGTGAGAGTGTTGTCACCGACGCGAAGCCGCACCGGGTTGGCCGCATCGCGCGCCAGCACCGAGGCCGTCTTGGCCTCACGCAGCAGCGACGCGGTGGGGATCTTGACGGTCGTCGTCGATTCGCCGGGGATCACCTGTGCGTAGTTGGGGTAGTTGCCCTCGATGAGCCGCGACGAGATCTCCACGTCCTTCAGGCTGAAGAACACCTGGTTGCGCTGCTCACTGAAGCTGATCGCCACCGTGGGGCGGGTGGGGTTGACGGCACGGGCCACCTCGCTGAGGTGACGCGAGGGGACGATGACCGAGCCCGTAAACGGCTTCTCGCCGCTCGACTTGGCCTCCAGTGTCTTGACCGCGAGGCGGTGGCGGTCGGTGGCCGCAAGCGTGAGGCGCTCGTCCTCGACCTGGAAGAGCACGCCGGTGAGCACGGGCGAGGCCTCGTCGCCGCTGGCGGCCATGGCGGTCTGGGCCACGGCGTTGGCGAACACCGCGGCGTCAAGCTCGATGGCGGCACCGGCGTCGCGCGCGGGCAGCGGGGGAAACTCCACGGCGTCGATCCCGTGCAGGTTGGTGCGGTGCACCCCGCAGCTCAGCTTGAGCACCTGGGTGTTGACGTCGAGCTCCATCGTGCACGGGGCTTCGGCCAGCGAGGCGACGTACTCACTGAGCAGGCGGGCCGGCACTGTGGTCCGCCCATCGAGCTCCACCTCGGAGGGAACCGTCGCTGCCATGGTGAGGTCGAGGTTGGTGGCGGTGACTCGCAGGCCACCATCGGTGGTCTCGAGGAGCACGTTGCCGAGAACCGGCAGTGTGGACCGTGGCGACACAGCTCGCGAGACGAGTGACAGTGCTGCGCTGAGGGCGGATGGGGAGACGGAGCACTTCATGCTGACAGGAACCTCACGGTGTGCCGAGTTGTCACCAGACTCCCCTTAACACTGGGGACGAGTCTTTAAGAGAGTGGTAGTACGTAGGGGCGGCGCAACGGGGGATAACCGGGCAATGCCCAATGCGCAGCGGGGACATGGTCAGGAACAACCTGTGCGCGAACCAGCGCGACATCACCAAACCGTCCACAGGGCAGAGGGGACGGTGAGCAGCGCACAGGTTGGGCGCGACATGTCCACAGGTGTCTCCCGTGCCTCCATCAGTGCTCGTGGAGCCGCTGGCGGATCTGCCGGAGGTCGCCCTGCAGGCGCGCGTCCTCGAGGACCAGATCGGTGATCTTCTCGATGGCGTGCAGCGCGGTGGTGTGGTCGCGGCCGCCGAAGGCGGTGCCGATCACCGGCAGCGAGGATTCCGTCTCCTCGCGGACGATGTACATGGCAACCTGGCGGGGGAAGACGATGTGCTTGTCGCGTCGCTTGCCCTTCATCTCCTCAACCGAGATGTTGAAGTAGGCGGCCACCGTCTCTTGGATGAGCTCGATGCTCACCGGCGTGCTGTCACCGACCGGGATGATGTCGCGGAGGATTATCTGGGCTGCTTCGAGCGTCACCGGCTGGCCGTTGATCGAGGCATGGGCGAGAACGCGAATGAGCGCGCCCTCGAGCTCGCGAATGTTGCGCTGGATCTTGTGAGCGATGAAGCTGCAGACGTCCTCCTGCACCAGCAGGCTGTGCGGGCCGAGCTTGGTGTTGAGGATGGCCAAGCGGGTCTCGAAGTCCGGCGGTTGGATGTCGGCCATCAGCCCACCCTCGAACCGGCTCCGCAGCCTGTCCTCGAGGGTGGGGATGTCCTTGGGGGGTCGGTCGCTGCTCACCACGATCTGCTTCTGAATCTCGTGGAGCGCATTGAACGTGTGGAAGAACTCCTCCTGGGTGCGGTCCTTGCCGGCCAGGAATTGAATGTCGTCGATGAGCAGCACGTCGACGCTGCGGTAGCGGGTCCGGAAGTCCGAGGTGCGGTTCTGCTGGATGGAGCCGATCATCTCGTTCATGAACTTCTCGGACGTGATGTAGGCCACCTTGGGAGGCCGCCGGTGTCCCTCGCGGACGGCGTGGCCGATGGCGTGCATGAGGTGGGTCTTCCCAAGTCCCACCCCGCCGTACAGGAACAGCGGGTTGTATGCCTTGCCGGGGGCGTCGGCGACGGCCTGGCAGGCCGCGTGCGCGAACCGGCTGCTGTTGCCCACCACGAAGGTGGAGAACGTGAAGTTGGGGTTGAGTCGTGTTGCGTTACTGCCGTCGGTGGCAGATTCTCCGACGATCCCGTAGGCCGGCTCGGGCGCGTCGGCGATGGGCGCTGGCTCATCAGGGGGTGGCCCGGCGGCGGGATCGACGGTGATCACCACCTCGCAGTCACGTGAGAGGAGGCCGCTGATGGTCTCGCGGATCACCACCGCGTAGCGCTCGATCAGCCAATCACGGGCCAGCCGCGTGGGCACTCCGATGGTGAAGGTATGGCCGTCGCTCTCGACGAGAACCGCGTTGGCCAGCCACGTCTCGTAGCCCGGGCGGGCCAGCTGGAACCGCAATTCCTCCTGTGCAGCCTGCCAGATCTGCTGCATCCCGCCAGGCGTTGACGCCGGAGCATCCGTGTCCGCTGAGGCAATCACCTCCACGTCGCCGGGAATGCCCGTAGCAGACAAATCGTCTCCCTCGTGGTGGATCGCCAACCTGACACCGCCGCGGACCATCTTGTGCACAGGATGTGCACAAGAGTGGATAAGCGACCCCTGGCGCACCGACGGAAAAACGATGGTGGGGCGATGTTGCGAAACGTCGCCCGCCGGAGCAGCGAGCAGTCTAACAACGCGACGGGCCGCTCACAACGGGGAGCGCGGGCTGCCGGGGGGCCGTGTCCGCGGCATCGCTGCTATACTTCCGGCCGCCTCTCCGATGACCGGAGACACCTGCCGCCGACGCCGGCGCGCCCATTCCCCACCCGGTCTTCGATTCTCCCATCTGCGGAGCGACGGACATCAAACGGACCTACCAGCCCAAGAAGAAGTACCGGCGTAAGACCCACGGGTTTCGCATCCGGATGTCGACACCCGGTGGACGCCAGGTCCTCAAGGCGCGGCGTCGCAAGGGGCGCAAGCGCC
>JALZAG010000039.1 GCA_030948445.1 Candidatus Dormiibacterota bacterium | reverse complement strand
GCCTGCTGATCGCCGACGCCGACGGCTCGATCCGCCTCCAGGGGGAGACCGCGACCCTGGGCGAGCGTTTCCCCGAGATCGTCGGCGCCGGGCGGTTCCTCGCCGGACGCGGGGCGGTGCTGGACGGCTCGATCTGCGTGCTCGACGCTCAGGGCCGGCCCGATCTCGGCGTCCTGTCCCGCCGAGCGATCAGTGGTCAGATGCTGCCGCCCGCGGTCTTCCTGGCGACTGATCTCCTTCACCTCGACGGCGAGCCGATGGGCGCGCGACCCCTGCTGGCTCGTCTTGCCGCGCTGGCCGGCCTGATCCCGCGCGACTCGCGAATCCAGCTGCCCGACCACGTTGTCGGCCACGGCCGCGCCCTCGCCTCGGCCGCGACCGAGCGTGGGCTGGGGGCAGTCCTGGCGCGGCGCCAGGACGCGCAGTACCTCGCCGGCATGGCCTCACCGCTGCGGCTGCGCATCGCCCTCTCTGCGCGCCGCGACGCCGTGGTGGTCGGTTGGCGCAACTCCGGCCAGGGCGTGCGCCTGCTCCTCGGCGACTGGGTGCGGGGCCGGCTCGGCCTGGTGGGCGTGGCCCAGCTCGACGACCAGGCCCAGCGGCGGTGGCTGGACAGCGCCGCCGAGATTGTCCCCGCCGTCGCCGTGGACGACCCCGATGTGGCGGGTCCCGGGGTGACCTGGATCCGTCCGCGCCTGGTCGCCACCATCGAGCCGGTTGGCGGTGCTCGCTCACGAGGCCTTCCCGCCTGGCGCCTGGTGGCGCTGCGGGACGACGTCGATCCGAGGTGGTGCGTGCGCCGGGGTGCCGTCGACCCGCCGCAGGCGACCGCCCACCAGCCCCTGCGTCCCTTCAGCCCCACAGTCCTCAGCGCCCTGCCGATCTGACTGGGCGAGCAGACCCCAGCCCCACTCCTCGGCGCGCCTCGCGCGCCGCCGTCAGTGCGCGATGAATTCTCTATGCTGCCCGCTCCAGCGGCGGTGTGAGGGAGAGGCAGGGTGCGCATTTCGTTGGTGCCGCGCGAGCGGCGGTTCTATCAGCTGTTCGATCAGCATGTGACGTCGATCGTCGCCGCCTCCGAGTTGTTGCGCGACGGGCTGGCGGACCTGCCGTCGCTTGCACAGAAGCAGACGATGATCAGGGACCTGGAGCACGCGGGCGACGACGTCACCCACGAGCTGGTGCGCACCCTCAACCGCACCTTCGTGACCCCCTTCGACCGCGAGGACATCTACGCGTTGGCCTCAGGGCTGGACGACGTTCTCGACTACATCGAGGAGATCGGCGACACAGTCAGCCTGTACAACATCGATCGCATCCCGGCTGCCGCCACGGAGATGGTCGGACTGATCTGCAGCGCGGTGCTCGAGTTGCAGAAGGGTGTCGGCAAGCTCGAGGGGTTGAAGGGTGTCGAGGAGCACGGCATCGAGGTGCACAGGCTCGAAAACCTTGGCGACACCGCGTCCCGGCGCGCCATCGGTGAGCTCTTCTCCGGCGCCACCGATGCCCTCGAGGTGATCAAGCTCAAGGAATTCCTGACCCTCCTCGAGGATGCACTCGACCGCTGCGAGGACGTGGCCAACATCCTCGAGGCGATCACCATCAAGAATGCCTGACGGTCAGACCGTCCTCCTGGTGATCACCGTCGCGGTGGCGGTGGGCTTCGACTTCACCAACGGATTCCACGACACCGCCAATGCGGTCGCGACCACCATCAGCACGCGTGCGCTCGGCGCCCGCCCGGCAATCGCGCTGTCCGCCGTGCTCAACCTTGTCGGTGCAGTGGTGGCCATCCAGTTGCTGCACACCAAGGTGGCCAACACCATCGGCGGCCTGGTCGCGCCCTCCGGAGGCGTTTCGCTGGCGATGATCGTGGCCGCGCTGGCCGCGGCCATCACCTGGAACCTGCTCACCTGGCGAGCCGGACTGCCATCGAGCTCGTCACACGCCCTCATCGGTGCGCTCATCGGCATGGGCATCGCCGGCTACGGCGTGCATGCGCTGAAATGGGGGAGTGTGGTGCCGGTGATCATCGGCTTGATCACCTCGCCGATTGTCGGCTTCCTGCTTGGCTACCTGTTCCTCGCGGGTGTGCTCAATGTCTTCCGCAACATCCACCCCTCTCGCGCCAACAAGAACTTCCGTGTTGCGCAGATCTTCAGTGGCGGTTTTGTCTCCTTCAGCCACGGCGCCAACGACGCCCAGAAGACGATGGCGATCATCACCCTGGCACTGCTGGCAACCCACCATCTCACGGCCAAGCCAGGCGCCTTCCCAGCACCGCCGCTCTGGGTCGTGGTGATCGCGGCCGCCGCCATCGGGCTGGGCACGTATGCGGGCGGCTGGCGGATCATCCGCACGCTGGGCAGCAGGATCGTTCAGCTCGAACCGGTCGACGGCTTCGCGGCCCAGACCATGGCCGCCGTCGTCATCCAGAGCGCCACGCAATTCGCCATCCCGGTGAGCACCACGCACGTCGTGTCGGGCTCGGTGATGGGAGCCGGGGCCACTCGCAGACTGGCGGCGGTGCGGTGGGGGACGGCGCGGAACATCGTCTTCGCCTGGGTGCTGACCATCCCCGCCACCGCCTTGCTCGCCGCTGCCGGCGCGCTCGTTGCCAAGGCCGTGTAGCGCGCTATCCGCCGCGCTGTGCCATCATCCGCAACGACCCGGCACCAGGAGCTCCCCGCGACCGCGATCGGCCTGGCCGGATGTGCGAGAAGCGCGTCATGGCCATTCTCATGTGCCGTCCGGAGCATTTCGGCATCGAGTACGAGATCAATCCCTGGATG
>JALZAG010000226.1 GCA_030948445.1 Candidatus Dormiibacterota bacterium | reverse complement strand
TCGACAGCATCGGCCGATCCCCTGAACCGCCAGATGCGCAGCGCTGCCGCGTGCTGTACATCTCCCCGCTCAAGGCGCTCACCGTCGATGTCGAACGCAACCTGCGAGCCCCCCTGCGCGGCATCGCGCTCGCGGCCGAGCGCAGCGGGGAGCCGTTCCGCGAAGCCCGCGCCGCCGTGCGCAGCGGCGACACGCCGTCCGTGGAGCGCCGCAACCTCGTCCGTCATCCGCCCGACATCCTGATCACCACGCCGGAGTCCCTTTTCCTCATGCTCACCAGCGCGGCGCGAGAGTCGCTGCGCAGCGTCACCACGGTGATCGTCGACGAGATCCACGCTCTCGCCGGCACCAAGCGCGGTGCGCACCTCGCGCTCAGCCTCGAGCGGCTGTGCGCGCTCACCGACACCGATCCGCAGCGCATCGGGCTGTCGGCGACCCAGCGTCCTCTCAGCGAGGTCGCACGTTTTCTCGGCGGCGGCGGCCGCGACGTGGTCATCGTCGACGCTGGCGTCCGCAAACCGATGGAGCTGACCATCGAAGTGCCTGTCGACGACATGAGCGACCTGGACCGCGGTGCTGAGCGGAGCGGCGACGCATCGACCCGGCACGCGCCGCGGCGCAGCATCTGGCCGGCGGTCACGCCGCGGCTCCTGGAGCTGATCCGCGCCCACCGCTCCACGATCGTGTTCGTCAACTCGCGCCGCCTTGCCGAGCGGCTCAGCGGACAGCTGAACGACCTCGCGGGCGAGGACCTGGTGCGTGCCCACCACGGATCGATCGCACGCGAGCAGCGCACGGTGGTGGAGGAGATGCTCAAGGAGGGCCGGTTGCCGGCCATCATCGCCACCTCCTCGCTGGAGCTCGGCATCGACATGGGGGCGGTCGACCTCGTTGTGCAGGTCGGCTCACCGAGGACTGTCGCGAGCGGGCTGCAGCGGATCGGTCGCGCGGGCCACAGCGTGGGCGTGGCGTCGCGCGGAACCATCTTCCCCACCCACCGCGGCGACCTCCTCGAGGCGGCAGCGATCGCTGAGCGCATGCTCGATGGCGCCATCGAGGAGACGCGCGTGCCGCGCAACCCGCTCGACATCCTTGCCCAACAGATCGTGGCCATGGCAGCGCTGGACACCTGGGATGTTGAGGAGCTGCAGCGCACCGTGGTCCGTGCCTACCCGTTCTCCGACCTCACCCAGCGCGCGTTCGAGGCAACGCTCGACATGCTCGACGGGCGCTACCCATCTGAAGAGTTCGGCGAACTGCGTGCGCGCATCGTCTGGGACCGCGTCGCGGGCACGATCCGCGGCCGCGCAGGCGCGCAGCGCCTGGCTGTGACCAGTGGTGGCACGATCCCCGATCGCGGGCTGTACAGCGTCAACATCTTCGAGGACGGGCGTCGGGTCGGCGAGCTCGACGAGGAGATGGTCTACGAGCTGCGCGCCGGCGAGGTGTTCATCCTCGGGGCCACCAGTTGGCGATGTGTCGACATCACCCCGCAGCAGGTGCTCGTCCTCCCGGCGCCGGGCGAGCCAGGCAAGATCGCCTTCTGGCACGGCGATTCCATCGGGCGCCCGTACGAGGTGGGCGCCGCGGTCGGCGCACTGGTGCGCGAGCTGCGCAGTGGCGACGAAGCTGCAGCACTGGAGAGGTTGCGCTCGCGCGCAGGGCTCGACGACCGAGCTGCACGCAACCTCGTCGGCCACCTCGCTGACCAGGCCGACGCCACCGGCGCGGTGCCCGATGACCGCACCATCGTCGTCGAACGTTTTCGCGACCAGTTGGGCGACTGGCGCGTGTGCGTGTTGACACCGTTCGGTGCGCGGGTGCACGCGCCCTGGTCGCTGGTGGCTGCGCAGCACCTGCGCGACCTCGTCGGTTCCGACGTGCAGGCAATTCACAGTGACGACGGTTTCGCGCTCCGGATCGCCGACGTAGACCGGCTTCCCGACATGGCCGGTCTCTTCCTCGAGCCGGATGCGGTGGTCGGGGAGGTGACCGACCAGCTCGAGGGGAGCTCGATGTTCGCGTCACGCTTTCGCGAGAACGCAGCGCGGGCACTGCTGCTGCCGCGCCGGCGCCCCGGACAGCGCACCCCTCTGTGGCAGCAACGGCAGCGCAGCGCGGGTCTCCTGCAGGTGGTCTCGCGCCATCCATCGTTCCCGATCCTGGTCGAGACCTACCGCGAATGCTTGCGTGATGTCTTCGACCTCGACGCGCTCGCGGGCATCATGCGCGCGGTCCGCGCCCGCCAGATTCGTGTCGTGGAGGTGGAGACGGCGCAGCCGTCGCCGGTCGCCTCGTCGCTGCTCTTCGAGTACATCGCCCAGTACATGTACGACGGCGATGCGCCGCTCGCTGAGCGCCGCGCGCACGCCCTGAGTCTCGACCGTGAGCTGCTCGCCGAGCTGCTCGGTAGCGACGACCTCCGCGAGCTGCTCGATGCCGACGCCATTGACGCGACCGAGCTGGAGCTGCAACGGTTGGATGAAACCAGGTACCCGCGCGACGTGGACGGGGCTCTCGACGTTCTGCGCCTGATCGGGGATCTGACAACTGCCGAGGCGGCGGCGCGCGGCATCAGTGCGACCTGGCTCGACGAACTGGTGGCAGCGCGACGGGCACTCCCCGTGCGACTCTCCGGCGACGTCCGCGTCATCGCTGCCGACGATGCCGGGCGCTACCGGGATGCGCTGGGGGTGGCGCTGCCCCCGGGCCTTGCCGGTTCGGCCCTGCTTTCCACCACCGATGCCATGGCTGCACTCGTGCGCCGCTACGCGCGCACCCACGTGCCGTTTGTCGCCGGCGACCTCGCCACGCGCTGGGCGATCCCGGTCGCCGGAGTGGTCGAGGTTCTCACCAAGCTCACGCACGACGGCGACCTGATCGCCGGCCACTTCCGTCCCGGCGGGGCTGACCGTGAGTTCTGTCATCCCGAGGTCCTCCAACGGCTTCGCCGCCGGTCGCTGGCGGCGTTGCGTCGCGAGGTCGAAGCCGTCCCGGCGGTAACGCTGGCGCGGTTCCTGCCGACGTGGCAGGGGGTGGGCTCGGACGCGCGGGGCCACGAGCGCCTTCTCGAGGTGATCACGCAACTGCAGGGAATGACGGTCCCGCTCTCAGTGCTCGAGCGCGACATCCTGCCGGCGCGCATGGGCTACGACAGCCGCCTGCTCGACGAACTCGTCACCGCCGGCGAGGTGCTCTGGCAAGGGAGGGGAGCGATGGGCCGCGACGATGGCCGCATCGCGCTGTTGCTCCGAGGCGATGCCTCACGCCTGCTCGCCTTCCCCAACGAGCCACCGCAGATGGACCTGCACAATGCCATCCGCCACCGCCTGCGTGACCGCGGGGCTGCATTCGTGCGCGACCTCCTCGACGCCTGCCCCGGGACGCCGCTCGACGAGGTCGTCGACGCCGTGTATGACCTGGTGTGGGCGGGAGAGGTCACCAATGACACCTTGCAGCCACTGCGATTCCTCGGACCGGTGCGCCGTCATCCGAGACGACCACTGATGCGGTTGGTGCCTCCACGCGCGCAGGGCCGTTGGTCGATCATCGCCCCCGCGGACGGAGTGGGCACCGAACGTGGGATCGCACTCGCGAACACCTTGCTGCAGCGGCATGGGGTGCTCACCCGCGAGGCAGCTGCCGCAGAGAACGTCCCCGGCGGGTTCGCCGCTCTGTACCCGGTACTGCGCGCCCTGGAGGAGTCCGGGCGAATCCGTCGCGGCTATTTCGTCGAGGGTTGCGGAGCGGCGCAGTTCGCGCTCGCCGGAGCCGTTGATGGACTGCGCTCGCAGCGCGGTACAGCGGAAGCCACGGTGGTGCTGGCGGCTGTCGACCCTGCCAACCCGTACGGCGGGGTTCTCGCCTGGCCGAAGCTCGCCGGCCGCGCCGCGCGCGCCGCCGGCGCGTTCGTGGTGCTGAACTCGGGTGAGCTGCGCCTCTATGTCGAGCGTGGCGGGCGATCGATGCTGACCTGCGGGGAGGTCGCTGACCGTGACATCGACGCGCTCACCACGGTGGCGGCGCACGTCGGTCGTCTCGACCTGCAGACCATCGACGGTGAGCCGGCCGCCTCGCACCCCCTCGCGCCACGCCTTCGCGAGGGTGGATTCGTGCCCAGCCCGCGCGGGCTGGTGGTGTACCCGCAGCGCCCGGGCCACGTCCACGCGAGGGCAGATGCCCGAGGGTGACACCATCTGGCGGGAAGCCCATGAGCTGCAACGGCGCCTGGTCGGGCGTCGCGTCACCGCGGCCCGCCCGGCCGCGCTGAGCAGGTTGGTGGGCAGCGAGTTGCTC
The DNA here is from genome assembly GCA_030948445.1 of Candidatus Dormiibacterota bacterium. Next base: position 856 of record JALZAG010000226.1, on the reverse strand, counting down.
CGTGTCGAGCCCGTCGGCAAGCACCTCTACATGCACTTCAGCACCGGGGTGGTGCTGCACACCCACATGCGCATGACCGGTGCGTGGCACGTCTACGCGAGCGCGGAGCGGCGCCGACGGGCAGTGCACCTGACCACTGCAGTGCTCGACTTCGGCGACGTGCAGGCGATCCTCTTCGCCGCACCGGTCTGCGAACTGGTGCCCGCCGAGTCGGTTGGCGCTGGACTCGGACCGGACATCCTCGACAGCGCGTTCGACGTCGCCGAGGTGGTGGCTCGCGCGCGCGTGTCGCCCCGGCCGACTGTCGCGGAGGTTCTGCTCGACCAGGCGGTGTGCGCGGGGATCGGCAACATCTTCAGGTGCGAGGCCCTCTGGTACCAGCGGATTGACCCGATGAGTGCTCCAAGGCACCTCGACGACGCGGCTCTCGCTGCGCTCTACAACCGTGCGCGCGACCTGATGCGCCGAGCGGCGGTGGCCGATCGATTCCGGGCGCGCAGGGGCGTGCATGGCCGCGCCGGCACGCCGTGCGCGGTCTGCGGGACGCTCATCTGCGCGGCCCCACTGGGGACACCCTCGCGCGTGGTGTTCTGGTGCGCTGGCTGCCAGTCCGAAGATGGCGCCCGCGGGAACGCCACTGCTGCTGGCGCCGTCACGAAGCCGGCAGCACCCAATGCGTGATGACGATCCATTGCAGCAGCGCAGCAGCTAGGACGAGCGTGTGAAAGATCTCGTGGAAGCCAAAGGTATGCGGCCACGGGTTGGGACGCTGAAACGCGTAGATGACCGCGCCGACCACGTAGACCGCGCCGCCGAGTGCCAGCAGTCCGACGCCCACTGGGCCGACGTTGGCGAC
>JALZAG010000203.1 GCA_030948445.1 Candidatus Dormiibacterota bacterium | reverse complement strand
GGGCCAGGCCTGGGTGCTGTTCCCCACCTCGGCCGGCCACGTCAACTTCCTCAACGCCCAGGGCACCTTCGGCCGCCCGCTGGGGATCGGCAACCAGGCGGGCGTCATCATCGCCTCCGACTCCACGACCGCGTGGGCGGTGAACACGCTCTCCGACTCAGTGCAACACGTCGACATGTACGGCGAGACGGTCGGCGCGCCGATCCACGTCTCGCGAGCACCCAACCAGGCGGTGTTGACTCCGGACCACCACACGCTGTTGGTCCTGAGCTTCGGCGACGGTACCCAACCTGGCTTTCTCACCGGAGTGGACACGAGGACTTCAAAAGCCAGCGCCCCGCTGGCGGTCGGCGTGGCGCCTTCGGACCTGACGCTGTCCCCTGACGGCGCGATCGCGTACATCGCCAACCACCAATCGAATGCCATCACCGTGGTCGACCTGGGTCTGTGGCGTGTGCGCGGTGCGCTTCCCCTTCCGTGCAGTCCGAGTCAGCTGGTGATCACCCCGGACGGCACCGAACTGTTCGCCAACTGCAACGCCTCGGCTGTGGTGATCCCCGTGAAGACGCACGACCTCAGCGAGGGCGCGCCGATCGCGGTGGCGGCCAGCCCGACACTGGTGATGAGCAGCCAGGGCAAGGCGGTCATCGTCATTGCCAACCACGTCCTCCAGGAGATCGATCCCGGGACTGGCACCGTCGTGCTCAGCCACGACGAATCCGGGAACATCATCGCGCTGCTGCCCACCCCGGACGACAACACCCTGGTGGCGCTCGAGAACACTGGCGGCGCAGTGCTGTTGATCCACACCGCAACCCTGGTGACCACATCGTCGATCGCGGTCGGCTCTCGACCCGATGAGCTGCGGGTGACGCCGAACGGGTCGCGCGCGTACGTCCTGGACACCGACAAGCAGAAGCTCTACACGGTCGATGTCACCGCCGGGAAGCTCGTGTCGACAACGGACGTATCTCCGAACGCGGCATCCGTCATCGTCCCGCACTCGTGAGCCATGGTCACGACCGCGTCAGCGCGTGGATCATCGGCGGTCTCACCTGCGTGGTCATCGTCCTGACATCAGCGTGCGGCGCGTCTCCCGACGCGTCAGCCGCAGACGCGTCATCCGCGAACGCCGATGTCGCGCGTGCGGTGGTGAACATCGATGGACACGTGCGTGACGGCTCCGTGGCCGGCACCGGCATGGTCATCCGGTCCGACGGCATCGTGCTCACCAACAACCACGTGGTGGCGGGCACGCTGGACCTGGTGGCACAGGTCAGTGGTACTGGGCCCGTGTACCGCGCCACTGTCATCGGCGTCGACCCCACCCAGGACGTGGCGGTGATCCGGCTCGAGGGCGCCAAGAACCTGCCAACCGCGCCCATTGAGACGTCAGGCGTCATCGCAGCCGGCGACGCCGTGACGGGCATGGGCAACGCCCAGGGCCACAACGGCAGCCCGGTGTCGGTGTCGGGCAGCGTGACGGCTCTGGACGAGACGCTGACGGTCGCGGGCGACAACGGCCGCCTCATCGAGACGCTCAACGGGATGATCGGCGTCAGCGCCGCCATCGAGCCCGGCGACTCCGGTGGCCCGCTCCTCAACGCAGCAGGAAAGGTCATCGGCATGGATACCGCCGGCACCACGGTCAGCCAGGCTGCCGCCAACGGGGGGACGTCCGGCGATGCGATACCGATCAACAGCGCGATGGACATCGCCAACCAGATCATCAACAACGTGGCATCGCCCTACCTGCAGTCCGGCCACCGGGGCATCCTCGGGGTCGACCTCGCTGACGCCCCCGGTGGTGCGCTGGTCACGGCCGTCGTGGCGGGGGATGCGGCAGCGGGCGCGGGCGTGGTCAAGGGCGACGTGATCACGTCGTTCACGGGGGCTGCCCTGCAGTCGGCGGGGGACCTCGACCGACTCCTGCAGGATCGCCGTCCCGGGGAATCAGTTGCCGTGACCTGGCGCGACGCGTCGGGCAAGAACCGCCAGGCGTCCGTCGCCCTATCGCCCGGACCGCCTGCGTAGTCCCTCGGCGACAACGGCACGCTCATCCCAGGGCACGCTGCCGGCGGCGGTGACGATCGAGCTCTCGTGGCCCTTGCCGGCGCAGAGGACTGTGTCACCGTGGGCGGCGCCGTCGAGCGCGAAGGTGATCGCCTGCTCACGGTCGGGGATCACGTGCAGCGTGTCGCCGCGACGTGCCCCGGCGCGCTCCGCTGCGGCGGCGATCTGCTCGCAGATGGCGACGCGGTCCTCGCCGCGGGGATCCTCGTCGGTGACCACCACCACGTCGGCGAGGCGGCCCGCCACCTCGCCCATCGCTGGGCGCTTCTCGACGTCGCGCTCCCCTGCCGATCCGAAGACCACCCATAGGCGCCCCGCGGTGGCGACGCGCAGCTCGGCCAGGACCTTCTCCAGCGAGTCGGCGGTGTGCGCGTAGTCGATGACCACGCTGAAGGACTGACCCTCGTCGACCCGTTCCATGCGCCCGTGGACGCGGTCGAGGCCGCTGATCCCGGCAACCGCAGCGTCGAGGGAGGCACCGCTGCTGCAGGCGGCGGCGATCGCGGCCAGGGCGTTGCCGGCGTTGAATCGCCCCGCCAGCTGTAGGCGCACGTCAGCGCTGCCCCAGGGCGTGAGTGCGCGGAACCCGACACCTTGCCCATCGGCAACGACGTTCTCGGCGCGGAGGTCGGCGTCGGCCCCGGAAAGGCTGTACGACAGCCGGGTGGCCACGGGCATCGCGGCCAGCCGCGCATAGGCGAAATCGTCGTCGCGGTCGAGCACCGCCACCCCGTCGGCGTGCCCGCCGACCATCTCCAGGAGCCGGGCCTTGGCCGCGAAGTAGCGTTCGCGGTCGCCGTGCACGTCGAGGTGCTCGGAGGTGATGCGCGTGTACACCGCCAGGCGATAGCTCACGTCGTCGACGCGGCGCATCTCCAGCCCATGTGAGGATGTCTCGACCACGACGTGGGTGCACCCGGCGTCGCGAAGCTCGGCGAGGCGGCGCTGCGTCTCCACCGCCTCCATGGTGGTGACACGCGTGGTGTTGGCGACGACGCTGTCGCCCTCGCGGAAGTCGACGGTCGAGATGAGCCCGCCATGGAGCCCAGCCGCGCGCCACGCCGCCCACAGCATCGTGGCGGTGGTTGTCTTGCCGTCGGTGCCGGTGATGCCAGCGACGGTGAGCACCCGCGAGGGGTGTCCGTGGATCGCTGAGGCCAGGGCGCTGAGTGCCAGCCGCGAGTCCGCGACGATCACCACCGGAACTCCAGCAGCGATCGGGGGGTCGAGGGCGTGCTCGGCGACGACGGCGACGGCGCCTCGGTCGACGGCGGCGGCGGCGTGGCGATGGCCGTCCTGGCGCCGCCCCGGCACCGCCACGAAGAGGCTGCTCGCGCCGGCCTGTTGGGAATCGTGGGTCACGGCGGCAATCGCGACATCGGCGTCGCCGCCGGACAGCGGGAGCACCCCGGCTGCACGGAGCAGGTCGCGCAGGCCAATCACGTGGCCGCAGTCTAGGCGCCCGGCCGCGCCGCCGAGCTCGCGCGGAGCAAATCACGACTGGATCAGTCGGGTATTGGGGTACTATCCCTTGGCGATGTCCAGCTCCCGCGATCTTCTCGACGAGGCGCGCCGCGTCATCCCCGAGGTGACTCCCCAGCAGGTCGCCAAGGAGAAGAGCTCGCGCACGCTGATCGACGTCCGCGAACGCGACGAATTCGAGGCGGGCCACGTCCCCGGAGCCCTCCACCTCAGCAAGGGCTACATCGAGCTCCAGATCGAGGACCGGGTGCCCGGCAAGGAGCGCCCGATCACCCTGTACTGCGCCGGTGGCACCCGCTCGCTGCTGGCCGCCCGCGCGCTGCACGAGCTCGGCTACACCGACGTCCGCTCGATGAACGGCGGCTTCAACGCCTGGAAGCAGGCGGGCTTCGACTTCGAGGTCCCGCGGGTGCTCACCGCCGACCAGAAACGGCGCTACAACCGCCACCTGCTCGTCCCTGAGGTCGGCGAGGAGGGCCAGGCCAAGCTGCTCGACGCCAAGGTGCTGATCATCGGCGCCGGCGGGCTGGGGAGCCCGGTCGCCCTCTACCTGGCCGCCGCCGGGGTGGGCACCATCGGGCTTGTCGACTTCGACGTTGTCGACGACTCCAACCTGCAGCGCCAGGTGATCCACACCCGCGACCGCATCGGAATGCGCAAGACCGAGTCGGCGCGGATCGCCATCGAGGCGCTCAACGCGGACGTTCGCGTGGTGCAGCACAACGAGATGCTCAACGGCGAGAACGCGCGGGCTCTCTTCGACCAGTACGACATCATCGTCAACGGCTGCGACAACTTCCCCACCCGCTACCTCGCCAACGACGTGGCTCTGTTCGCGCGCAAGCCACTCGTCGACGGCGGCATCTTCCGCTTCGAGGGTCAGGTGACCACGATCCTGCCCTTCGCTTCGCCGTGCTACCGCTGCCGCTACCCATCTCCGCCCCCACCCGAGGAGGCGCCGTCGTGTGCCGAGGCAGGCGTGCTCGGTGTGCTGCCGGGCATCATCGGCACTCTCCAGGCCACCGAGGTGGTCAAGCTCATCGTCGGTATCGGCGAGCCGCTCGCCGGGCGCCTGCTCCACGTCGACACACTCGACATGCGCTTTCGCGAGTTCCGCATCCCGCGCGACCCCGTTTGCCCGGTGTGTGGTGAGAATCCCACCATCACCGAGCCGATCGACTACGAGGGTTTCTGCATGGTGCCGTCCGGCGTCGCCACCGAGGCTGTTGCCGCCGGCGCCTGAGCACCGAGATCACCCGCGCGTCGCGCCTATGATCGGCCGGCCATGAATGACATCGAGGTGGTCGACGTCGCGCCCGCTGACATGGAGCATTTCGTGCGCACCGCGCACGGCTTCTGGGGTGAGGCGCCGGAGCCCGGCATGGACCAGGTGGCGCACGTGCTCGACCGCGCCTGGTTGGCGCGGCTCGACGGTGAGGATGTCGGCGCCGCCGCGGTGATCGACTTCGCGCTGGCACTTCCTGGGGGCCTCAGCGTGCCGATGGACGGAGTGACCTGGGTGGCCGTGTCGGCCACCGCGCGGCGCCACGGAGCGCTGCGAGCGCTGATGGAGCGGTCGCTGCAGAGCGCTCGGGAGCGCGGCGTTCCGGTCCTCGGTCTGGCCGCATCGGAGAGTGTCATCTACCGCCGCTTCGGCTACGGCGTTGCCAGCCACATTGGCAAGGCGGAGGCCGACACCGCGCACGCCGCATTGCGGATCGCCTTCGAGGACACCGGCAGGGCGCGCTTTGTCCGGCTCGAGGATGCGATCCCGCTGTGGCGTGACGTCGAGAGCCGGCAGGGCGATCGCGCCGGCCGCATCCTGCGCAGTGAGAACCACTGGCGGGTGATGATTGCGCGCAATTCCAAGCCCGACGGACAGATTGCGCCGATGGCGGTCGTCGCCCATGAGGACGCCTCCGGCGTTGTGGACGGTTTCGTCAATTACCGACTGGAGCTGCGCTGGAAGGACGGACTTCCCGACGGTGTCATCCACGTCAACGAGCTGACCGCGCTCAACCCCGTGGCCCACCTGGCGCTCTGGCAGCACGTTCTGCTCATGGACCTCGTGGAGCACCTCGAGATGTGGAGGTTCGGGCTGGACGATCCCATCCGCCATCTTCTTGCCGATCCACGCCGGATGCACCTCAGCGTTCGCGACGACCTCCACCTGCGCATCGTCGACGTGGTGGCCGCCCTGGAGTCGCGCCGCTATGCGCGCGAGGACGGACTCGTCATCGAGGTGCGAGACGGCGTCCACCGGGACATCGCCGGCCGGTATCGGGTTGAGGGTGGCCTCGACGGCGCCAGTGCCTCCCGTGTGGAAGCGTCGCCGGACATCGCGCTCGACGCCGCAGCTCTCGGTTCGGTCCTGCTCGGCGACACCAGCGTGGCGTCGCTGCACCATGCGGCGATCGTCGATGAGCTCACAGACGGCGCGGTGCGCCGCGCCAGCGCGATGTTCAGCTGGTCACCGCGTCCCTGGCTCAACCACATGTTCTGATCGGGTCGCCCGTGGCGGTTGACCCGGGCAACCTGCAGGCGCACACTCGCGCCGTGCTGGTCGACCTCGACGTCTGGGCCGGCGACATCTACGCCGGGTCGCTGCCCCAGATCTGCGTGTTCACCGGCGACCCGACCCCCGGCGTTCACTCGGTGCGCTACTCGACCTTCCCGCGCTGGGTGTGGGCGCTGTTGTTTGCCGGCTTCCTCCCCTTCATCATTGGCGTGGCGCTGACACGGCGCACCGTGACCGGCACGCTACCGATGAACGCGCGGGCTCTGCGCCGCTTCGTCGTGCAGCGCCTCGCCACTGTCGGGATCGTCGTAGTCATTCCGATCCTGTGCTTTGTGGCTGCCGCCCTCGCGGACCGATCATCCTCCGACGCCACCGGCGCGCTGGCGGGCGCCGGGTTCGCTGTTTTCTTCTTCGGAGCCGTCGCCTGCATGCTCTGGGGAGGCGCGATCGGCATCGGCGGCACCGTCGAGGACAGAGCCGGGTGGGGCCGGTGGGTGCGCCTCCGCGGCGTGAACCCGACCTTCGCGTCGGCCGTTCAGCGGATGTATGCCGGGCGCATGCCGCAGTGGCAGATCGGCACCGTCCCGACCAGCTTCGCGCGCGTGCCACTGCCCAACGGCTACGCGCCGGCGCCGTCACCACCCGGCTGGGTGCCGCCGTCGTTGGGCGCCGGTCCCGCCGGCACCAGTTCGCCGCCGATGGCGCCGCCGGCCGCGCGATAGGCCCAGAAGCGCGGCAGCACGGCGCAGAGCGCGACCGTCCCCACAACGCACAGGACGCCGCCACTGACCACTGATGCGCGCACCCCGGCGAGCGCGCCGACCACGCCGGACTCGAAGTTGCCAAGCGCCGGCCCCGAGGTGTAGCTGATCATCTCGATGCCCGCCAGGCGGCCGCGCATCGCGTCTGGGATGGTCTGGTTCCACATCGTGCCGCGGAAGATGCCGCTGATCATGTCGGCCGCTCCCGCCGCGACCAGCGCGATGAACGCCAGCCACAGGGTTGGGGCGAACCCGAAGCCGACGATGGCGATCCCCCAGGCCGCTGCGGCGAGGGCGATGGCACGACCGTGGTGGTGGATGAGCCGGGTCCAGCCGCTGGTGAGGCTGGCCAGAAGCGAGCCAACCGCCGGGCCGGTGTAGAGGAGGCCGAGCACCGCCGGGCCGCCGAACCCCGTGGCAATCTGCGGGAACAGCGCCAACGGCATCCCGAAGAACATCGCGTTCATGTCGATGAGGTACGAGCCGAGCAGGTCCCTGCGTCCCACCGCGTAGCGCAGTCCGGCGACCATGCCGCGCACGCTCACCCGCTCGGCGCCGGGTGGTGGCGGCACGGCTCTCATCAAGCTCAACGCGGTCAACGACACCACGAACGTGGCGGCGTCGACACCGAAGGTCACGGGGAGGCCGACCGTGGCGATGAGCACGCCGGCAATCGGAGGCCCGAGCACGTGGCCGAGGTTGCCGCGCAGTCCCTCGAGCGCCGACGCGGCGGTGAGCCGGTCGGCGGACACGATCCGGGGCACGAGCGCGTCCAGGGACGGCCTCTGCAGGGAATCGGTTGCCGCCGCCGCGGCGACCGCGACGAACAGAACCCACAGCTGTGGATGCGGCAGAGCCGCGTTCACCAACAGCAGCCCTGTGATGGTGCACTGCGCGGCCTCGGTGAGACGCACCATGCGGCGCCTGTCGACGGCGTCGGCGAGCGCTCCGCCAACGAACGACATCAGCAGGATCGGAACCAGCTCGGTGAGACTGACCAGCCCAACCACCAACGACGAGTGACTCAGCGCGTACGCCTGGAACGGCACCGCGACGTAGGTGATCATGGTCCCGGCGAACGACACCGCCTGTCCGATGAACAGCAGCCGGAAGTCGCGGAAGTCCCGCAGTGGCGAGACGTCGACAGCGAC
>JALZAG010000168.1 GCA_030948445.1 Candidatus Dormiibacterota bacterium | reverse complement strand
CGAGCGCATGCTCCCTGCGCTCGAGTCCGGCGAGCAGTTGCCCTGCGTCGAGTTTGTCCGCGAGCAGCACTTCACCCAGCCGCCGCCGCGGTACACCGAGGCATCCCTGATCAAGGAGCTCGAGGAGCGGGGCATCGGTCGCCCCTCGACGTACGCGCCGACCATCGAGGTCATCCAGGAGCGCAACTACGTGCGCCAGGAGGAGCGCCGCCTGCACCCGACTGAGCTTGGCAAGACTGTCGACGGTGTGCTGCGCGAGCACTTCCCCGCCATCGTTGACGTCGCCTTCACCGCCGAGATGGAGAAGCGACTCGATGGCATCGAGGAGGGAACCCGCGAATACGAACCGACGATTCGCGAGTGGTACGACCCATTCGCCCGCACGCTGAGCAAGGCCGAGGCCACCATGGAGCGCGTCAAGGTGCCGGCCAGGGACACCGGTGAAGTCTGTCCGCAGTGCGGGGAAGGCTCGTTGGTGATCCGCGAGGGCAAGTTCGGCGAGTTCACCGGCTGTTCGCGCTATCCGGAGTGCGACTACATCAAGGATCGCAAGGCCGCGGCCGAGCCGACCGGCGAGACGTGCCCGCAATGCAGCAAGCCGCTGGTTCTGCGCCAGGGACGCCGCGGTCCCTTCGTCGGCTGTTCCGGCTACCCGACCTGTCGCTACATCAAGGGCGACGCGCCGGCAGCAGGCGCTGACGGCAGCGCGGCGGCTCCGGCCGAGGAGCTGGGGGCATGCCCGGATTGCGGGAAGCCACTGGCGCGGCGCTCAGGGCGTCGCGGAAGCTTCGTTGGCTGCACCGGGTATCCGACCTGTAAGTACATCCAGCCGAACTTCAACCAGGCCGCCGCGGGGGCCGCGGTCTCTGCGCAGCCCACCGGCGAGAACTGCCCGGACTGCGGCAAGCCGCTGGTGACCCGCCAGGGCAGGTTCGGTCCCTTCGTCAGCTGCTCGGGCTACCCGGGCTGCAAGTATCGACCGCCGAAGGGAGCCGCGGCGGCGAAGGTCGGCGCCACGTGAGCGCCTTTCACGCCACGACGATCGTGGCGGTGAAGCGCGGCGGCCAGGTGGCTCTTGCCGGCGACGGACAGGTCACCGTCGGGGACGTGGTCATGAAGCAGCACGCGGTCAAGGTGCGCCGCCTCTTCAACGAGCGCGTCATCGTCGGCTTCGCGGGAACCGTCGCTGATGCGTTCACCCTCTTCGATAAATTCGAACAGCATCTCGAAAAGCACCAGGGCAACCTGCTGCGCGCCGCGGTCGGACTCAGCAAGGAGTGGCGCACCGACAAGTACCTGCGTCACCTCGACGCGATGCTCATCGCCGCCGACCAGGAGCGCCTGCTCCTGTTGAGCGGGGATGGCGAGATCATCGAACCTGACGAGGACATCACCGCGATCGGCAGCGGCGGCCCATTCGCCCACGCCGCGGCGCGCGCCCTCATCCAGAACACCGACCTCCCCGCCACCGAGGTTGCCCGCAAGGCGCTCGAGATCGCTGCTCACCTGTGCATCTACACCAACGACCATATCTCGGTGGAAACGCTCGCCACCACCGCGGGCGGCGTTTGAGTGAGCGACGTCATCCACGAAGCTGAGACGACCCCGGACGGGGCCACGTCCAGCAACGGCCAGGGCGCGCTCGCTCCCACCATGCCAGCGCCTGAGGGCGACCTCGCCGCAACCACCGGCAGCGGTGCTGTCGTGGCGTCCACTGATGACGCCGCCGACGGCGCGGCGACGGTCGCCTCCTCAACCAGCGGCGGTGATACAGCCGAGGAGCTTCGCCCTGTTGACATCGTGCGCCGCCTGGACGAGTACATCATCGGCCAGCACGCCGCCAAACGATCGGTGGCGATCGCCTTGCGCAACCGCATCCGCCGCCAGCGCCTCACCGACGAGATGCGCGAAGAGGTTCTTCCCAAGAACATCCTGATGATCGGCCCGACCGGCGTTGGCAAGACCGAGATCGCTCGGCGGCTGGCACGGCTGACTAACTCGCCGTTCCTCAAGGTCGAGGCGACAAAGTTCACTGAGGTGGGCTACGTCGGTCGCGACGTCGAGTCGATCATCCGCGACCTCCTCGAGCAGACCATCACCGAGGTGCACAACGGACGCATGGCCGAGGTCGAGGACCGCGCGCGCGTCTCCGCGACCAACCGGATCGTCGAGACCCTGGTCGACGCCGAGGAGGCGCAGCGGACCTCAAAGCTCGCACAGGGCAGCGACGCCGCCACCGCCGAGGTCACAGATGACGCCGCGGGCCAGCGACGACGACGCCTGGTGCGCCGGCGCCTGGAGCGGCGTCTGGCGGCGAACAAGCTCGAGGATAAGCTCATCGACATCGAGGTCGAAGAGCCGTTCCAGCCAGCGCTCGAGGGCTTTGCCGGCACGGGCCTCGAGGAGGTGGGGACATCGCTGTCGGACTTCTTCTCGCAGATGGCGCCGCCGCGCAAGCGCAGCAAGCGGATGACCGTCGCGGACGCGCGCACCGCGCTGGTCGAGGAGGAGACTGATCGGTTGGTCGACATGGACCGCGTCTACGACGAGGCGATCCGTGATGTCGAGGACGATGGGATCGTCTTCATCGACGAGGTCGACAAAATCTGCGGGCAGCACAGCGAGCACGGTCCCGACGTCAGCGGCGAGGGCGTCCAGCGGGACCTGCTGCCTCTGCTCGAGGGTTCGACCGTCAGCACCCGGTACGGGCCGGTGCACACCGACCACATCCTCTTCATCGCGGCAGGCGCGTTCACCATGTCGCGCCCCAGCGACCTCATCCCCGAGATGCAGGGCCGCTTCCCCATCCGGGTCGAGCTCAACAGCCTGTCGAAGGCCGACCTCGAACGGATCCTCGTGGAGCCATCGAACG